>CBDUAB010000531.1:0-4149 GCA_965365045.1 uncultured Planctomycetales bacterium | reverse complement strand
TGTGCGAGTTCTACCGTCGCTGTGTTTCCTACTCGTTGGTAGATTCTTCGGTCGCCGACCAACGCTGCGCGTCGGTGCCCGCTCCCTCAGAATGACACGCTAACCATGCTTCATTTTAAACGGATGGGATCGCAGCAGTGCATTAATGAATCCTCGGTATTCACCGTGCGGGCGACCGGCGGCTTCGTCGAGGATGAGGGGTGTCGGTGAAGACGTTGCCGGTGAAGACGTTGCCGGTGAAGACGTTGTCGAGGACGACCAGTTGCCCCTCGTTGTTAAACGCGACGTCGATTTATGTGGTCATTCCTAAGTCGGATGTAAGCATCTTGTCGCGTGCCAAGAATTCAACGTCCCGCACGATGGACTCACGCATCGCTTGGCCAGATTCCGTTTGTTGTGGGTAGGAGATGAACTCAAGGTCTAGATTCAGCGCCTCCGCCACGTCACTCGCGAGAATAGGCCAGATGACGCCAATGTCACCGATAATGGGAATACTGCCGGGGAGACGTGCGAAACCGGACATCTCCATGCGGAACGGAATCTCGAACATCTTCGTTTTCGGGAGTCCCTTGTCGATGGCCGCTTGGACCGACGCCGAGCCTCGCTCGATGTCGCACACCTTCTCCAGATTCGAGTCCAGATCAATTCGGATGAGGCTCTTCCCGTTCAGTGAATAGGTGGGATGTCCGTCCCAGTCGGCCCAGACGCCGTGTCCGGTGTACGTTTCGAAAGGACCGTCGTGAATCTCTTGCGTGAGTGCTACCGCGGATTCAATGATCACGTCGGCGTCCGCAAGCAGTCTCGCAATGCGTGCGGTCCGTTCGGTCGTCGAAATACTATCGCCAATGGCCAGACCAACGGCACCGCCTCCGATCAATTGCGGAATCGTCACGAGCACCGGCGCTGCGTGCTGATAGCCCGCGCCGATCATCGTGTGCACGTCAGCGCCCCGGCCGGCAATCTCCTCGAATGGCCGGCCTTCGATCTTGGCAACTTGTTCGACCTCTCTCGCAATCCGCTCGGTCCGAAAGCCCATCGGATAGGCCATGTTCCCGGCGGCTTTAACGATAATCTTCCCCTCCGCCTGGTGTAGTCGTTCAAGCAGTTCGTCGTCGATCGGAATCTCTTTTCGGATCGCTTGGAGGTCCGCATCCTCCATCATGGATAGCTCGAAATGGCCACCGTGGGGCAGCTTTGCCTCTGGAAGACCAAGTGCTTTGCCGTCGACTCGCTTAACGCGATCAAGGGTGCCGGCCATTTCGTGCGCGACGACCGCCGAACTGGTCGTGACGCCGTCAACGACGCCCAGGCGAATGAGTTCCGCGATCAGCGTCGTGACGCCCTCATGCAGGTTGGGGCCACTTCCGGTCACAACGGCGATTTTTCCACCCGAACGTTTGGCCTCGACAATGCGATCTGTCGCCTCTTGCAGGCGCTTGCGCACGCGATCCGGTAGCCCTTGCTTCAGCTCGGCAATCAGCCGGTGATCGATTTCCGTGGGCAATTTGGACACCGTGTTACTCCATTCTTACTTCAATCCGCGTTCTTGCAGCATCGTTTCACCGCGCTGTACATCTTGGAGTGTATCGATGCTAAAGCCACTTAGCTCATTGTCTTCGCAAGCCGTTATGACACAGCGAAGGCGATACCCGTTTTCGATGACGCGAAGTTGCTCCAAACCTTCGACACGCTCCAGCACAGTTTGGGGCAGGCCAGCGAGCGTGATCAGAAACTCTCGTCGGTACACATACAATCCGACGTGTTCGTAGACCTGATGAGCAACATCATTGTGCGGCGCGGGGATGAGTGATCGGGAAAAGTACATCCCGTTGCCCTGGAGATCGATCACCGCCTTCACGACGCCAGGATCCTGAAGATCTTCTTGTCCGTGGATCGGATGAATCAACGTTGACATCGAAAGCGACGTGTCGTCGAGCAACGGCTGTACGGCTTCGTCGATCATACGCGGATCGATAAACGGTTGGTCGCCTTGTACGTTCACGATAATGTCGCCGCCAACCGTTTTTGCCGCCTGTGCCAAACGGTCCGTTCCGCTGGCGCAATCCGGCGAGGTCATCACTGCCTTTCCGCCAAATGCTTCCACCGCTTCGCGGATTCTTTCGTCATCGGTCGCGACCCAAATGTCGTCGATCGTGTTGGCGCGCGAAGTTTGCTCGAAGACACGCGCGATCATCGACTTACCTAAGATCGGGGTGAGCGGCTTGCCAGGCAATCGCGATGAAGCGTATCTCGCTGGGATCATTCCAATCACTTTCACGACGCACTCCCGTGCCTGTGGACCGACAGAACGAGCTGATGATAAATAGTACTAACCCACATTTCTCACACATTTGTAGGCCGGAACGAGCAAACGCAGACTCTTCCGGAACTTCGGCCGCTGCATCGCGGCTATTCTCGCTAACAAAGTATCAACGGGGAAAACTGCGTTCGCGCTGTTCCGGCAAGGCTTTGCGACCTCGTTCCGGCCTGTGAAAAATGTGGGCTTAACTGCGGTTCCGTTAGCGCCGATTCCCGGCACTGCTTGTTGTGGCGAAATTCTAGTATTACTATTTGCTGCGTCAACCAGAGTGGTCGTTGACTCCGTGGAGCGTCCTGTATAAACGATGCCTGAACAATCCGCTCATCTTCCCGTGCTCGATCTGGTCGTGGTCTCTGGGTATATCCTGGGGATTGTCTTTTTCGGAGCGTGGTTCTATCGCAAGAGTCAGACTCTCGAGGGTTTCACCGTTGGCAGCCGGAACTTGCCCGGCTGGGCGATCGGACTTTCGATTCTTGCCACGTATCTCAGCAGCATCAGCTTCTTGGCACTTCCGGGTAAGGCCTATTTGGGAACTTGGAATGCATTTGTCTTCTCGTTGACCGTCCCCATCGCCTGCTGGGTCAGTGCCCGATATTTCATACCGCTTTACCGTGGCACGCTGCAGACGACCGCCTACGAGCATCTGGAAAATCGCTTTGGATATTGGGCGAGAGCCTATTGCGGCGTTGCCCTCATCCTCCTTCAGATCGGCCGCATCGCTGTTGTTCTCTATCTCGTATCATTGGCCATGCAGGAGCTGCTGGGCTGGGACATTGTGGTCGTGATCTTGATTCTTGGTTTCTTGACCATTCTGTATACGGTCGTAGGTGGGATCGAAGCGGTGATCTGGACCGACGTCGTTCAGGCGATCGTTCTGTTGGGCGGCGGACTCGTTTGTGCCGGGCTGCTGTTGGTGCGGATGCCGGGCGGAGCTGGAGAAGCATTATCGACCGCTTGGGAACAAGACAAGTTCAGCTTCGGTGGGTGGGATTTCAATTTGGCGATGGAAGGCTTTTGGGTGGTGTTCATCTTTGGCGTCGTCGATAACCTCCGCAATTTCGGTGTCGATCAAAACTTCGTCCAACGGTTCCTCGCCGCGAAGTCCGAAACCGAAGCGCGCAAATCTTTGTGGCTCGGAGGCCTGTTGTACGTTCCCGTGTCGGCTCTCTTCTTCTTGATCGGCACGCTACTGTTTCTCTATTACGGCCTACTCGACCAAGCCCCACAAGGTTTCCCCGACCAAGGGGACAAGGTGTTTCCGTTCTTCATTGTCTCGGAACTGCCTCCTGGGCTTACAGGGCTCGTCATCGCCGGCGTGATGGCGGCTGGCATGAGTACACTCGATTCAAGTATCAATGTCTCGGCCACGGTGTTTGTCGTCGACTTCTACAAGCGACTCGTTCGCCGCGATGCCGACGATTTCCAATTATTGAGCGTGACGCGTTGGTCTTCCGTGGTGTTCGGTATCGTTGGTACCTTGGCGAGCCTGCTGATGATCCGTCAAGAAACCGTGCTCGATGTTTGGTGGAGATTCTCCAGCATCTTTGGCGGAGCTATGTTGGGATTGTTTTTGGTAGGAATTATTGTACGCAGGGCAACGTCGCGTGGCGCAATCCTCGGCGCAATCGGCGGCATTCTTGTGATCGTGTGGGGCACGACCTGCCAAGACCTGGAAGGCGGTGCAGCGTGGCTCCGCTTCGCTTTTCATGAATTCATGATTGGGCCAATCGCCACGCTAACGATTGTCGCGGTGGCCTGGGCCGAGTCGCTCGTCAATCCGCGTCAAAAAGACCACCACCGTTTTCAGTGACGCTGGTGCAATCAGCGTT
>CBDUAB010000530.1:0-4153 GCA_965365045.1 uncultured Planctomycetales bacterium | reverse complement strand
CAAACGATCCAGTAGTCGAGCCCACCGACTTGTCGAGGATCGTTTTCCCCGCCATCGAGGATCGCGCTTGCCTGTGTCCAGGAGTTGGGGTCGGCGATGTTCGACGTCGTGGAACAGGCAACCCACATCTTGTCCGCGCCGGGCACACCCATTTGGTAGATCAGATACCATTTCCTGTGTGGCGAGAAGTAAAACACTTGCGGGGCACAGTAGTAATCGCTATCGCTGACCTTGAGGATCGTCCGCTGGGAGCTATCGGCGTCCGCCCATTTCTCGAACGAGCAATACTCGATCGCCGACCTTCCAGGAAGTTTCACGGTCATGAAAACGTGCCATTTGCCATCGTGAAAAACCAAGGTGGGATCCTTTTGAGCACGGCTGGGATTGTGAGCGCGTTTATCGGGCGAAATGAGTGGTCTACTGTACTGCCACATCGTCGGAAGTAGGAGAGCCGTCGGTTCGGCACTACGGAGTTTCTGCTGGTGGCTTTCAGGCTGCGGCTCCCTTGCCGTTGCCTCCTGATAGTTGGCAACGCCTGCAGCCAAATAGCAGAGCAGGGTGGAACACAGAAATTCTTGATACATCAATTCTTTCCCTTCAACGGATAAACGTTCGTTTCGCATCGACCGAACTGCCTGGCTAGTTCCGCACACATGCGCACGGCCTCGATCAAGCCAGCACTTTCCGCGCGGCCTTGCCAAGCCAGGTCGAATGCCGTTCCATGTGCGACACTTGTACGCACGATCGGTAAGCCGAGCGTGATGTTGACGGCGTTGTGCATGTTGAGCAGCTTGACAGCAATGTGTCCTTGATCGTGGTACATCGCCACCAGCGCGTCGAATGCCCCGTCCGCCGTCTGCGAAATAAGTGTGTCCGTCGGCAAGGGGCCGTGGGCGTCGATGCCCGCACCACGTAGTTGTTTGACCGCCGGCGCGATGATCGTAGCTTCTTCGTCGCCGAATAGTCCACCTTCACCAGCGTGTGGATTCAACGCACATGCGGCAATACGTGGCGGACGCTCTATGCCAGCGCTAGCCATTAACCGCTGCGCGGTGGCGTGGATCAGGCGCCCTTTGGTCACGATGTCCTCAGTGCGCAGGTTTTCCATCGCCGCGCGCAGGCCGATGTGCAATGTGGTATGAACGATATTGAGTCCGATCGGATTGGTGACGCGCCCACCGGATGGCAAATGAAGCATCATCGCGAAATCCTTAACGGAACACAGGTCCGCCAACAACTCGGTGTGGCCAGGGTAATCGTGGCCCGCCGCTTGCAACGCCGCTTTGTTTAGTGGTGCGGTCGTGATTCCGTCGACTTGGCCGGACAAAGCCAGCTTGGCAGCCGTGACGACGGCGTCATAGGCAGCTTGCCCGCCAGCGACCGATACTTGTGCGGCCGGGATGTCTCCGGCTTCGTCAGAGCCCGTCCACAAACAGGGCAGGGCGGTTGCATCGGGATGGGCGGCGGCGATGTCCGTTATCGACTCAACTTGAACGTCCACACGTACTAACTGAATTGCCTTGCGAAGAATTTCCGGATGGCCGATGACGACAGGTCGGCAAAGATCGTGTAGGGCAGGGGAGGGCCATACCGCGGCGATCGTTTCGGGGCCAACGCCTGCTGGGTCGCCGATGGTAATGGCGATCTGTGGTTTTTCGGCGCGGTCTATTTGCATGTCAACAATTCTAAGCGAGCGGCCAACTGTAGGTAAGACAGTGTCGGGGGGGTTTACTTTGTCTAAACGACCGTTCAGGATTTTGGGACGCGCGTCGTGAATGACTAATGTCTAAGGACTAATGTCTAAGGAATGATTAATGACGAATGCCCAAGAGCGCGCGCTGCGAGCTGGAATCCTTGCGAATTCCGATGTTTATTCGCATTCGTCATTAGGATTTCGGATTTCCTTAGTCCTTAGTCCTTAGTCCTTAGACATTAGTCATTCTCTATCCTCTCAAGCATTGATCAGCAAAGGTCGAAGAGCCACCATGGCACGTATATTCTCATCACTGGCCGTTGTCGCCGTGACTTTGCTTGTCGCCAATCTGTTTCTCGGTCTTACCGGAGGCGATTACAATGACGCTGCAGCGCGGCTTAAGACGTTAGTTCGCCAATGGCAAGCAGCGCAAGCCACCAGCCGATCGGATCCGGCTGAGCTGCAGCGACTGACTGCGGAGCTTGACGCGGCCCGCGCCGATTTCGCGCCCATGCGAAAACGGGCGACGCTGCATGTCTTGCTGGGCGTCTTAGCGGCGCTAGTGGCGGTGCTGGTGCAGTGTATCGCCATTACGTACTTCATTGGTACGACGCGCTGGTGCAAGGAAGTCGTCGATGCGTACGGTTTCGATCAACAAGTTTTCGGACGCTCGGCAGCGCTGAAACGAGGCACTTTTCCCTTTTCGCTCCTTGGCATCCTGACCGTCTTAGCGATCGTCACGCTGGGCGCGGCTGCCGATCCAGCAACGATGCGGGACACGACACCCCGCTGGGTGACGCCACATTTATGGGCAGCCGTGTTAGGAACAGCTGTTGTGGTTTTCTGCTTGTCCAAGCAAGCGATGAACATTCAAGCAAACAACTCAATTGTGAACGAAGTTACCGCAGCGGTACGGGCCGAGCGAAAACGACGCGGTTTGGATGTCGAGGACAACTAGCATGCGAGCCTGTGTTCAGCGCGTTAGCCGAGCGGCCGTACATGTTGGCGGAGAAACGGTCGGGGCGATTGACCGTGGTCTGCTGGTGTTGCTAGGCGTGGCCAAGGGAGATACCGATGCCGACGCACGTTTATTGGCGGACAAGGTGGCCCAACTACGAGTTTTTGAGGATGAGCAAGAGCGCATGAATCGGTCGCTGCTCGACATCCAAGGCGCCATGTTGGTGATCAGCCAATTTACGTTGCTTGGTGATTGCCGCAAAGGACGACGGCCATCGTTTACCAGTGCGGCACTTCCTGAAGTGGCCAATGAACTCTACGAAACCTTTGTTGCTGCCGTTGCGGCACATGGAATCCGCGTTGAAACGGGTCGCTTTCGGGCGATGATGCAAGTTGAGCTTGTGAATGATGGACCGGTCACTTTGTTGCTCGATAGTAAGAAGTTGTTTTGAGTAGCGAGTCTGCTCCAACGTAGGCCGGAACAAGCGGCGCGACAGATGTCGTTTCTGATGGAACGTTCCACGCCGCGCTGTTCCGGCGAGAATCGCCAATAGACCGATCTCGCAATTCGTGCCGGAACAGCGCGGCGAGGAAAGCAACAACCAACGCTACGGAGCTTGCGCCGCTCGTTCCGGCCTACCAGCGACAATCTGACATGCGAAAGCGCAAACTAGCGAGACACCGCCGGCGGATAAGGCTGGGAAAATTCGTGAGACAGTTCGAGTTGGCGCGAGTGCACCTCCGGCTGAGGTGTTGTCGACGCGGCCGGGTGGAATACATTGCGCTCGTTCATGACGATGGCAATCATCGCGAACAGTCCCCCGTACATCGAGATGTTGGCCCAGGGACTTTTGCTGAACATCTTGAGGGCGGTGCCAAAGGATTTTTTCGCGCGTACGCGGATGCCTCTTGCTTGCACCGCGTATACTTCATCCAGGATCAAGTGCCACATGAAGCCCGCAACGACAGCGCCTGCTTTGTAAAGCTGGAGGCTTATCTCTGGGCAGTCGCACAGCCAAAACGTTACCAAGCCGGCCGTTACCGCGGCAGGAATGCTGTGCCACATGCCTCGATGGACGGTGCAGGTTTGTATGAATTTGGTTAAGCCAAAACGCACGAACAGATAGACACATGCCGCGAACAAGACCATTGTTTCGTGTGGCCACCCCAAATGCCTGAAGCGATCAAGCAATAACATGGGGATTACGGCAGCCAAGAAGGCCATGATTTCCCGCAACGAATGACCCCGATCGGCATCGACGTCCGGCAGTATGCCGGCAACCGTGCACAGACCGCTGGCCAATATCGACGCTGGTAGGGGCATTTGATACACGGTGTGCCCCACGGCCCCGTAGCCAATACCCAGCAAAGCACTCGTGGAGATGTGCGTGTTAAAATTCGCCATGCCTGCTTCCTTGCCAGCGATGATTGCTGTGAATGCATTAGTAGCATTTGCTTTGCAAGTGCAACGGTAGCCCGACGCGCGAGCGAGGGACACAAGGG
>CBDUAB010000529.1:0-4159 GCA_965365045.1 uncultured Planctomycetales bacterium | reverse complement strand
GCGATAACACGAGGATTGGCCCAGCAAGGTTGTTTTTTCGACGGTGTCGAGAGCTTCGAAAATATCGGTGACGGCAACCTGACGACACCGATGACCTTCGCCTCCGGCATCACACTCAGCCAGCCCGTTCCGAACCCCGCAGACTCCACCGGCGCGATCATTGTCGAGGTGAACACGGCGGCGGGAAACGAAACAACCGCGCTCGATCTCGTTACGGCAATCAACAACGATGCGGATTCGCAAAGGCTTGTCCAAGGTGAGATAGTCGCCGGCTTGGCGGGCACCGACATCGCCACGGACGCTGCCTTCGCGCCGATCATTCAATTAAATGGTGCGAACGTTGCCCAAGTCGTCTCGGATTTGGGTACGGGCGGCGACGTGCAGTTGCGTTTTGCCGCAACCCGCGCGGGTATGGATCAAAATGGCATTCAAGTGGAGTTTCAACACGTCGATTTTGGCGGACCGGCCAACCCCATCGTGCAGACACTTGGGAACCGGATTACGGTGACGCTGAACACGAGCGCCGGCAGCCAAACCTCGGCGGAAGAATTGGCCACGGCGATCAACACGCACCCATTCGCATCGCAATTGATAAACGTGACGCAGCTAGTCGGGGATCCCTTGACGGATGTTAGCACGCCGTCACAAGGACTTAGCCCGTTAGAATTGTCGGGTGCCGATGACGTGCGGATCATACCGGGTTTTATTGGGGTCAACCCAGACGAACCAAATCAGGTGATCGTGCGGTTCGCCGAAACTCTACCCGACGACATCTACAGCATTGATATCTTGGGCACGGGAACCAACGCGCTCACGAACATCGACAGTGAGGCGTTCGATTGTGCCACGAATCTGCGGCTGCGTTTTGAGCTTGATCTAGGGGCCAGAGTCCTCGCTGTCGTGCCGCAACCGGTGACGCGCGACGATGAAGGAAATTTGAGTCAAGCTGGCGACAAAATCGTGGTCTATTTCAACGACGACGACCTTGACCCAGACACCGCGGCTGATCCAAGCTTTTATCAGCTTGTCTTTACGAATCATCGTGACGAATTCGACGGCGGCTTCGATACAGCGACCAATACGGACGACATGGTCATTTTGCCGCAGAGCGTGGAATACGACGCCGATAGCGACACGGCAGTCCTCACGTTTGCCGATTTGTCCGGAATGCCGATTGACAACCTAAGCGAACTCATTGGCGATACGGCGGGTACGTTCCGTCTGAGGGTCGGCACGGACGAACGATTTGAAGTGGCGGATGAAGAGTTGCGCCTGCCGCCGCCACCAAGTACCGAAACCGCGGCACTGCCAAGTCTGGTCACTGATTTCAACACCGATGGCGCGGTCGAAGTCACAATGACCGGACGCGCGGACCTGGCGGCCGCGGTTCGCTTGAACGTCACCAGCAGCGACCTAGGTCGGACCGGCGCCATACAGGTTAGTGTCGTTGGCAATGTCATTTCTGTCGAATTGAATTCCAATAGCAGGACCCCATCGACGGCAATCGAACTGGTTAGCGCGCTGAACGCGCGGGCAAGTCATTTGTTGTTGGCCCAGGTCACCAGTGGACCGCTCGGCACGGACATAGGCTCGGCGATTACGGAACCGACCTCATTTGTACTCGTCGGTCTGGGATCGAGCTTTGAAACGGCAACGGACTTGGGCGAGTTGGGCGTCCAATCGAAAATCATCTCGGCGTCCATTGAGCCCCAAGACTATCCGCTTGAGTTCCCGGGCGCTATCCGCGAACCCGGCCATCGGGACATTGTTACGCAACAGCACTTTCTCTCCGTACCAACGCGAGATAGTTCGCAAGCAGTGGGCGACACCGCGCGTGGCATCGACACAAGGTCGTACAACTTCGAAGAAGTAATTGGCGCCGACCCCGAAGGTAACGTCATTTTCAATCTGATCACCGACACGCAAAAAATACGTGCGCGCGAAATATTCGAGATATATGGTAGCTACTTGGGCGTTCAGTTTTTCGAGACGGCTGATAGAGGAATGACCATAGCCACCGGCGACCTACGGGCATTGTCACCCGATATCTCAACTGGCCCTAGTGGTGTGATCGGTCTGGCGGGTGGTGGCAGAACCGGCACGGCCATCATGGACAACGCTGAACAGTGGGATGACACATTTGGTGCGTCGGATGATCCAGCACGCCTTAGCTGGTTTGACACAGCCATGCATGAAGTCGGGCACCTGCTCGGCTTGGGGCATACCGACGAATTGGCTCCGTTTACGGTCATGAACGAAGAGCCAGCACTTCGGTTCGACAATCGACCGGAAGATATCTTTCCAGGTGACAACGATTTGGTTCACGGTCTGCATCTCTTCCGACCTGAAGCCAAAGACATCGACTTGTACAAGTTCAATGTCATCGAAACCGGCCAGTTGACGGCCGAAACGATTGCGGAGCGACAAGCGAATTCCAGTTTCCTGGATACGGTTCTGAACCTCTACCAGGAAAAAGAGGACGGCTCACATGAACTCATCAGTCGTAATGACGACTATTTCAGCGAAGATTCCTTCCTGAGAATGGACCTCGAACCAGGCACGTATTACGTCGGCGTCAGCGCGAGTGGCAACGCCCAATACGATCCAACGCGTGAGGACACAGGCTTTGGTGGTGTTTCGCAAGGCGACTACGATTTGCGGCTTCTTTTCCGACCGACGGTTGATTTCGCTATCGTTGACTCAACCGGCACGACAATCGACGGCGATGCGGACGGCATACCGGGTGGTGTCTTCAATTATTGGTTCCGCGTGGGCACGACACATTTTGTGGACAAAGCGGCAACCGGTCCTGAAACGGGCGAAATCGGCTCACCTTTCTCGCAAATTGACACCGCTTTGGCGACGGCAAGCCCGGGCGACATCGTCCGCGTCATCGGCAATGGCGGCGAGGACGGTGATATACGGACGCTCGGCGATAATGTCCCGTATCAAGTCGGCTTTGACACATTTGGCGCGGCGCTTGAGGACGGCACTTTGGTCAACGTACCCAACGGTGTGACCGTAATGATTGATGCCGGCGCCATATTCAAGATGCGGCGATCCGGTATTAATGTCGGCAGCTCGGCGATTGAGATTGACCGTAGCGGCGGTGCCCTGCAAGTCCTCGGCACACCAAACGACAACGTCATATTTACTTCGTTCAACGACGAGTCGTTGGGCGCCGACACCGATCCACTTCCCCAAAACGCGCGACCGGGCGATTGGGGTGGTCTCGTCGTACGGCATGACCTGGATCGTTCGGAAGGACGATTCGAATACGAGCGGCAGGGGATCTTTTTAGACATCATCAATCAAGCCGACATTCGCTACGGTGGTGCCAACGTGGTCATCGATTCGGTCGAGCAAACGTTTACACCGATCCATTTGATCGATGCCCGGCCGACGATCAGCTACAACAGGATCACCAATAGCGCCAAAGCTGCGATCTCGGCAAATCCCGACAGCTTTGAGGAGACTAATTTCCACGCACCCGCGTTTCAGTCGATTCCGTTTACATCCGACTATGACCGCGTGGGACCCGATGTCCACGGAAACATTTTGACGGACAACTCAGTCAACGGATTGTTCCTGCGAATCGATACGCCGGCCGGTAACGCCACTGAGCAACTCACGGTAGCGGGACGTTTGGACGACACGGACATCACGCACGTCATTTTTGAAAACTTGGCGATCCTAGGTACTCCCGGCGGTCCGACCGACACGACGGGCTCTCGGACCGCTCGCTTGGATGCGGGACTCGTGATTGATCCAGGCATCATTGTCAAACTCGGTGGCGCGGGAATCGAAGTCGAACTGGGCGCTCAATTGATCGCCGAAGGTTTGCCCGGCCGTGAGATTGTTTTTACTTCGGTGATGGATGATCGATTTGGCGCCGCGGGTTCGTTTGATACCAGCAACAATGGCGCGAGCGTTTCCCCATCGGCAGGCGATTGGACGGGAGTTTACTGGGGTCAAGTGAGCCGCGGAAGTCTCGACCACAGTCTTATCGCTTATGGCGGCGGCATTACAAAAATCGAAGGAACTTTTGCCGGCTTCAATCCGATCGAGGTTCATCAGGCCGAAGTTCGCATCACCAACACGCTACTGGAAAACAACGCCGACGGCACCGGCGGACAAGCGAGGCGAAATCGCTTTGGCC
>CBDUAB010000528.1:0-4165 GCA_965365045.1 uncultured Planctomycetales bacterium | reverse complement strand
CCAGGCAAGTACGGATTCCTTTGACATCGATCTAACACCCAACGGCGATGACGAACTGGCAACGGAAATCGATGACCAACTCGTGGGGCTGGCTAATGTCGACATTGACGATGCCGAATCGCGCACCGACTTCGCGCCAAATGACGACCTCGCGCCAATTGACGACAAGGCGCCAATTGACGACAAGGCGCCAAGTGACGACAAGGTGGACGAACTGGGTCTGGACGACGATTTAGGCTTGGGCGACGATGATTTTATTGAATTTCAAGAGGATGACGCCCTCGACGCTGTTGACGATTTGACGGCGGATGACGGCAGCGAAGCGAGGGAGGAGAAATCGGACGATGTTGATGGTGTTGTGGCGAAGATGGCGGACGACGCCGTAAGCGTTACCAAGGAAACGGAAACTCCGCCGATCGAAGTCGTTAAACCGTTTGATTTCAAGCCTTCACCCAGCCAAGTACCGGCGCGTGATTTCACCCCTCGGGTACCGCGCCGCGGTCGTAGCGTTTTATCCGAAGTACTGAAATTCAGTCTTGGCGGAATCGTAGGATTGTTGCTTTGTCAGGCCGGCCTTTGGTGGATTGGACGGCTCGATCCCCTTGGACTCGCGCCCAAGTTGCCAGACGCAGTTAGTTTGCTCGCGCCGAAATCGTTACGCGGCTCAAATGGCAACTTATTGCAGGCTTCTCTTGAGTCGAGTGCAAACCAGGGCCCGTCCGACTCAACGTCGCCAACCGAACCGCTGCCTCCGCCTGAAAGTTTTTTCGAACCCGCCGATAACGAACGCTTGAACGAGAATCGCGCTTCAGCGTTTCCCGCAAACGACATCGCGGACGGCGCCAGCGGTCATCAATCCATCGAAGAGCAACAGGCCGGCATTGTTGAGTCGTTGGCACCCAACGAGTCAACAGGTAACGTGTTCGCCGAGTCCACCGCGGGGCCAATTGACTATACTGAAACGGATGATCATATTTTGAAGGTCGATCCTCTTTGGGGTTCGACAGGCGACGCCGCCAACAGCGATGCCACGGACGAGGCTGTTCCGAAACTCGGTCTAATCGCCGTGCCAAAATATAGTCGCTACGACGTTAGCGGATCACTGGAAGCGACACGCGATGCGCTGGACGCATTTAATGCTGCAGCTACTGCCAAGGCAGACGTTGGCGAGAGAAAAGCTCTCCTGACGAGCTTTTACGATGCGGCCAACGAATTGGCGGAGCACACGGCGTTCGCGGCCCCCGGATCGAATCTCTCCTTCGAAGAGGTCGACAGTCTCGTAACCAAAACTTCGTGGATTGCCGTTGCGATCGGAAGGATCGCAGCGCGCCGTCTGCCGGACAGCACGCAGCGCGGCGTCTTCTTGGCCGGCACCGTGAGCGATACCATTTCAAAGGACGACCAATACCAGCGGCTACGGTTAACACTATTGGGAGACATTCCTCAGGTATTTAATTTGCTCACTCCAGCCACAAATGTTGTCACAAGCGGCGACAAAGTGTTTGTCTTCGGAGTACGAGTCGCGCGACCAACGCTCGAAATTGCTGGTTACACGGCGGACGACGAACAGCCGCTCATATGGAGTGAACACATCGTTCCCGTTAAGTGATGTCACTAGCAACTTCAAAACTTCCGCGTCGGGCTAGTGCGCTTTCGCTGACAGCAAATGCCGGAGTTATGATCAAGGCCTTGATGTCCAAGTTGTCCCCACACCAGAGATCCCATGATTGCTCGATTCCTGTCTCTCGCGGAAGTCGCACTTGCAGTTGTGCTTACAACCGCCGTTTGCGAACGTTCCACTGCCGTGGAAAAACCCAACTTCATCGTCATCAACTTCGATGATTTTGGCCATGGCGACATTGGGCCTTGCGAGCCAAAGCAGAATCGCGCGTCGCAACTCGTCGGTGTTACCGATGAAGGACGCAAGCCAACCAGCTTTTGCGCTGGCATGGGCATCATGGTCGGCGAAGTTACTTCGACCAGCGCACTGGCGCAAGTTCGTCTGACGCAGACCGATCAACTCGTCCGTGGCGATGTGCCAGGAATTTCGGGAGTCGTCAACTTCGTTCTGGAGTCGGAGGGGGGAAAAAGCAACAACCATCTCGTCACAGCCAAAGCGGATCGTGATTTCATCGCCCGCGCTACCTTTGTGGATCTTACGCCGGCAACGCAGTACACGGTGCGGACTCAGATCGGCCCAAATTCGAAACAGCTTTGTCCCGGCCCGACCGCGAAGTTTCGCACGAATCCCGGTGCCGCTTCATCTGCTCCGGTGCGGTTTGTGGTTGTCACGGGGATGAACTATGCCAAATTCCACGGCGACGATCGCATCGATCGCAAGGTCCACTTGCGTGACAACAACACCGAGTTACCTCGACACTACTCCGGCCCCGACAAGCATCTGGGTTATCCCGCGCTCGCGACCATTCTCAAACTGAAGCCTAACTTCTTCGTCGGCACGGGCGACAATGTTTACTATGACACGCCGAAAGAGCCGCGAGCGCAAACGGTCCCCGAGATGCGCCGGAAGTGGCACGAGCAGTTCGTGCAGCCCCGCTACCGTAACCTGTTCGCCGCGGTGCCTACTTATTGGATGATTGACGATCACGACTACCGCATCGACGACTGTGACAACACGGGCGACCACTTGCCGTCGCCGGAAACCGGTCGGCGGATGATGCTCGAGCAGCTTCCGGTCGCTCCCGCCGCCGCGGAAGATGCGAAGACCTATCGCACGCATCGCGTCACCCATGACCTGCAAATCTGGTTTCCGGAAAACCGCATGTATCGCAGCCCGAACAAAACGCCGGACGGACCGGAAAAGACGATTTGGGGCGCTGAACAGAAAGCTTGGCTGAAACGCACGCTGGTCGCAAGCGACGCCACGTTCAAGCTGCTAATTTCGCCGAACCCAATGATCGGACCGGACGATATACGAAAAACGGACAACCATACGAACGTCGGCGGCTTCCGTCACGAGCGAGATGAGTTCTTCGCTTGGCTCAAGAAGACGGGAATTGCGGAAACGAACTTCTACGTGGTGTGCGGAGACCGTCACTGGCAATACCACTCGATTCACCCAACGGGCCTGGAAGAATTCTCCTGCGGAGCGCTCGTCGATGCCAACTCACGCCCTGGCCGCAAGCCGGGCGATCCATTGGGTACGGACCCAGCAGGCCTAATCAAACAGGCGTACTCGCAGGAAACTCCCTCCGGTGGATTTCTGTTAATCGAAGTCACCCCCGCGGACGACGGTGGTGATACGGCGCGCGCCACGCTGACGTTCAAGTTTCACGACGAATGGGGAAAGGTGCTTTACGAACATCGCAAGGCGGATCGCGCGTGAGACGAATAAGTTATCTGGCGTATGCGGACGTCGCACATGATTGTTACCTCCCTATGCTTCAAGTGCGGGTTTCGCGGTGATTAAGCACGCGTTATCTAAGTCGCCGTGGCACGACGCATAAAGCCCATAGAAAAAATCTTGGAAACAGTAGGAATGTCTGCCACCACAATGATCCCAGTGGGGATCGTTTACGTAGACCATTGACCGATCGATACCAGTGACAATATTAAAGTGAAAATTGAATTCCGAAGTCTTGCCGTGTAGGAAATTCGATGTCAAAAGGGCACAAACTGGACGTTTTTTGCGTATCTCTGATCGAATGTCATTTGCGTCCGGGACCTTTACGACAATGGTGCCTCCCGCCTTCAAAAAGTCCCGAAAATGCCGAAGCGTTTTTTTGTTTTGAGCACCTTTTTCTTTCCGTAACAACCCGCGAATGTGATCCAAGATTGCGGACTGATTCTTCTGCCTATCTCGATTCGTAAATAGACCTGGATGGTGCGTGATTATCCGAACAGAGAATCCCTGTGAAAGAAGAAAGCGGCCGAGCTGTGGGCCATACGTGCCACCTGCGTCAACCTGAAGGAACTGGCGCAGATTTTCGATGGATGTGTTTTTTCTACCGTGGTATCGCATTAACATCACGACACCGGCTAATCCACAATCGGAGGAGTTCTTGCTCTGCCGAACAAGGGGCACGTGTAGTTTCATAAAACGGCTCCGTCCTCGGTTTTGGAGAATGGATCACAATCTTGCCAGAAAACTTCCATTTCAACCCTTACCGTTAAGCAACGATTGGTGTGGAACACTAATCGCCAC
>CBDUAB010000527.1:0-4174 GCA_965365045.1 uncultured Planctomycetales bacterium | reverse complement strand
CAACTCCGTCCACTGCTGCGCCGGACTCTCCAAGGAGTCCCAGTACCTCCACTTGGCCTGCCCGCGTTGAATGATGGCGTCAACCGTGGCCGCGCCGCCCGCCTTGACGGCAGCCGGTGCTGCATCGGCGTCCGCCGTGGCCGGCGCATCCGCGACATCGACTTCGAATTGTTCAACGACTTTTACGCCGTCGATTACTATTTCGTGAACGACGACCTGCTGGGCCGGTAGTGACGCCAGCGACATACTCCAAGAAAAGACTGCCAGCAGACAAACTAGGAGAAGATTGGGCATGACGGCTCCCGAGTCTGAGACTTCAGATGGCGGTACGACACGAGAAAGATTCGCGATGGTCGTCGCAATCGGCTGCTTTCAAATCAACGTAGATTTTAGTGTAGTGACGGCCGGTTCGAAATGCTACGTGCGATTTGTAGCCAGCAGGAGACTCCTGGCTACAAACCGCATGACCGGCACCGACTGAGCATTTTCTGCTATCATTCCGAAATGCTTGCCCGCTATAAGATGTACCGTGGAAACCGCCCTCCCGAGGACCCGCTTCCTGCCGGTATCCGCCAAGACACGCGTAAACACACGCGTCATTGTCTGCGTCCGACGGAGCAGCTCGTCGCGGAGTTTCTTGCTGCACCGACTTCGGCGCAATGGAAGTCGTTCCAACAAAGATATAACGAGATTCTGAAGGAACGACACTCGGAAGACCGCGCACCATTTGATATTTTGCATCAACAAGCTAAAGAAAGCGATGTATTTATTGGCTGTTCGTGCCCCACAGCCAAAAACCCAAACGTCGAACATTGTCACACCGTGCTGGCGCTGCGCTTCATGAAGAAACGCTACCCGAAACTAGACGTCCGTTTTCCGTGAGCGGGGTCTTGAAATCTGTCACCCCCACCAGTTCGTTAAGGCACAACAAATCAGCCTTTTTAGGAACCCGCCTTTCGCTCGGTTACGAAAAGACGATCACCGGCAAGCAGCTGATAATTGGATTTCGAATCACCTTTTCGAGTAATGCCCTGCCAATCGACTCTCAAAACTTTTTCGTCCCGATGAATGACGATTGAAGTGTCTCGATGAATTCGCAAACCGTCGATTTGCGAGAGCGCATCCAGCACCGTCTCCGTACCCGTAAGCGGGATACGAGTTACCGTATCCCCCATATCACCACCGTCCACAATGACATAGAACACGTGGCTGTTGTAACGGAAAACCTCAACGGCAACCTTCGGTGTATCGAAGAATCTCTCTAAATGCGCCTCGATCGCCCTCCTGGCATCTTGGACCGTCATTCCGTTGATTCGAACTGCTCCGTAAATCCCTAAATTGACCGTGCCATCGGGTCCAACAAGATGTTCTCCGACGATTTTCTGTGAGCCAGACGATTGAAGCAAACTCACAGAGACTTGGGGGGCGGACAGAATTTTGGCGAGTTTCATTTTTACCGTGTTCTGTGCCTCTTCGGTGGTCTGACCGAAAACCTGAACGCGTCCGTACGCGGGGCCCAAAACGACATTACCGTTCGGCTCGACCTGATACGCTCCCGCTATGGGCGAGTCTGGGAGAGTTCCGGCGGCCAAAATCTGCAAAACGTCCAATTTCTGTATCTTATACGGGCTCTTGGGGACAACATTAATCGCCTCAATCAACAAAACGTCGGGCGGCTCAATCTTGTACAACGGCGATAGCGATTTAGCTGCTTGGTTTTGCCCGTGCCGATCCGTCACCGACGGCGGCATTTTCACATCTTGGCCAACTGGAGTTGCTACTCCATGCGAAACAATTTCGCGCCGTCCGAAATACGGCGACTGCTTCACATCTTGGCCAAGCGGAGTCGTTGCCACTGGGCGGGCGGGGATCTCGCGCTCTTGAGCAATTGCGACGGCCGAGACAAGGGCAATTAGAATCAACGTTGAGCACGTGCGTTGGGCAACAGACATGGTCGGTGATGGCGTCGATTTCATGGCTAACAATCGCACAACTCGCCGTCTGCAGTTCGACGTGCCAGTTATCGCAAGTGCAAATCTTGGCGACGGAGGCGCGCAATCCGTCAGCGCCGCCGCCAATTCCACGGGGTCATTTCCCGCGTTAATCGCCCAGTCATCACAGCACTCCTCGCAACTGCGTAAATAGAATTGCTGCAATATCCACAGAAATGGTTGCCAAGGAATCATAGCTATGATCGCATGGGACAGCAGTCGAAGCCA
Organism: uncultured Planctomycetales bacterium; assembly: GCA_965365045.1. GTDB lineage: Bacteria > Planctomycetota > Planctomycetia > Pirellulales > Pirellulaceae > CBDUAB01. The sequence goes on along the minus strand of CBDUAB010000527.1, from coordinate 1,955 downwards.
AGTGTCGCGGCGGCGAATGTGGGCCATTTCATGACATAGGACAGCCGTCCAATCTTGATCGTGGGCTGTTGCCATGGTCACGGGAAAATAGAGTTTGGATTTCCAAAACGCACGCACCATCGGAACGCGAATCTGAGGATGAGTCAGCACTACTGGCGGCCTACGCAATCCCACACGACGTGACGCTTCGGCGACAAATGCCAACAACCGTGCGTCGACGCAAGTAGTGGATTGAGCGTCCAATCGTAGCGCTGCGAGCAAGGCTAGAATCAAACGCCCATATAGAACAAGCGACAGAGCAGCCCAGGCAATGAGAAAAGTCGAGCTCAAATTGATTCCTGTCCGGAACGAGTCTGGCGAAGTACTTGACATTCGTCCGGCGATCGGTGCCGGCCGAACGCCATGGCTCGTGCCGCGCGGGAACTCGGTTAGAACCATCGTATCACTCGTCGCCGCCGTCGGCATGGCGATCATCCCTAGCTGGTAATCGCGGGCCGCTGATGACACAACGGGTATGAGCGGAAAACAAAGCATCGTCAACAGAGCAAACCATGCACGCGTGGCCGGCTGACGAATGACGAATCTCAACGTGATCCAAGCAGCAACGCCCAACAAGGTTGTTTGCCATGCCATTTGGCAAAGGAAACGCGAGAGGTCGTCGATAGGCAGATAACTAAGTAGCGTAGTCATCGTCTTAGCTCCTTACGTCGTTTCTCGATCATTCCACGAAGCTCTCTTAGCTCATCGTCCCCAAGGGATGATTCATCGAGCAAGCTTGTCAACAGCAGACGAGGATCACCCTCAAATGCCGACTTAAGGATTTCACGCACAAGACTTCCTCGTGCATGGTCACGGCTGCGGGCTGGTCGATATACATATGCGCGGCCTTTTGTGCGGTGCGTGAGCCAACCCTTCTTTGCCAGCTTTTGCATCGCCACAAGAACGGTCGTGTAAGTCACCCGCCTTTGCTGGGATATTCTTTCGACAACTTGAGTAACCGTAGCCTCCCCAGAATCCCACACCAGCTCCATCACCTCGGCCTGCAATTCGCCCAAACCATGCACTGAACGCGCTTTCATCTTCGGCCCTTCCGTAAACTACGTCGATACGACGTACATCAGAATAACGTAGCTACAGGCTGTCGTCAACAGCAGCAACCATTCATTTGGATTTTGACCGGGTGGCGAATTCGCTGGCTGGGATGAACCGAAAACAGTGCTAATAAAGGCTACCCGTTCCGTTAGAATACGGCGCCAACCAAGGCGAGCGGCAGATTCAACCACATCCTCTCCCCTGCCCGCGCAGCGGAATGGCAGGGGAGAGGTGTGGTAGATTCTCATCTGCCACTCGCTTAAGAACGTGTTTCGAGACACCATGAAAGGATTTGTAATGTTTCCACAGCGAGGACGAGCCGCCTTTTGGGCGACCGCATTGCTTCTAACGCACACCGGTTTTGCCCCGAGCGTTCACGGGCAAACACGCTTGGATCCGCCGCCAAACATCGTCGTCTTCATCGCCGACGATCAGGGTTACGGAGACTTGGGTTGCTACGGTAATACGGCGATCAAGACACCGCACATCGACCGCTTGGCCCGCGAAGGAATGCGGCACGATCATGCATTCCTCACGATCTCGTCTTGTAGCCCAAGTCGGGCGAGTATTCTCACCGGTCGCTATCCCCACAATACGGGCGCCGAAGATCTGCACCAACCGCTGCCCGACGATCAGAAAACGATAGGCCAATACTTGAAAAATGCGGGCTACTATTGTGCCGCGGCCGGCAAATGGCACTTGGGCGACAGTGAGCGTCATCACTGGCACAAGATAATTGAATGCTCGGCGGATATGACTGCCGAGAACGCTGTCGACCTAGTAGATAACGCGCCGGTGGACAGTCCGTGCTTTTTCTGGATCGCATCAAAAGACCCACATCGTCCTTATCAGCTAAATACGAT
>CBDUAB010000526.1:0-4174 GCA_965365045.1 uncultured Planctomycetales bacterium | reverse complement strand
GGCAATCCAACTGGGGGCCACTTTGACGGCACATCAGGCGGTGGCGATGGTCCAGCCGTTAATACGGTAAATGCGGTGGTCAGCAGTCACCATGTTGACGGCGAGAATCCTTTCAGCGGGGGCGGGATTTCGCAAGGACCCGACTATGGCATAGTGAGCGGCGCTACGTTTGACTCCGGAAGCCTGGAGGCAATTCAAGATAAAGCCACGTTCACACTGGCTTTGGACGGAACGGTTCCCGACGACATCATCGCTCAAATAGACGCTAGTCCCATCGTACTGGCGTTCGGCTCGCCCACGGCGACTGTTCCGGAGCCATCCACGTTCGCGATGTTGTCAAGCGTCATTTTAATGACGGGTTTGATCCGCCGTTTGCGGAGACGGGAATCGATGAACTGATCGTCCTTGTGGGCTGGAGGCTGGCAATGCTGGACCTCCAGCCAACTTGTCGACGTGACGTTCGTGTCTGTAACGTCATTCTAGCAAGCGCCTCCTAGTGCTGTGTCAATTCGATTCAGCGGATTTGTCGTCCGGTGTCGTCGCGGCATCATCTTCGTCTGATTCGCTTTCATCTTTTTCACTGTCTTTGCCAACATCCGCTGCCGCCTGTTCTTTCGATTGAGAGTCCGCGAACAAGTCGGACAAGTCGGGGGCCGACGGTTCGGCGCGTTCTTCGGTCTCCTGCAATTCACGCCACGGCTTTTCTTCTTTGTAGCTATCTAGTTCCTGCTGCAACTGCTCCTTGATCGAAACCGGGCCCGTTTCGACGGCCTTGGTGGACCATTCAATCGCTTTGTCAAAGTCACCCGTTTCGGCGTAGCTTGCGGCCAGCGTGCTCAAAATATGAGGCGCCTTGTACTCGGTCACGTCGCAGGCATGTATCGCTAAATCTATTGCCCGTTGACCATCGCGGACTTCGTCCTGGGGCGAAGTCGCCAACACCCAAGCCAAATTGTTCAGCACACCGCTGTCGTTCGGTTCAATCTTCACGGCGAGTTCGTAGTCGTCGATCGCCCGACCGTGCTCGCCAACACTCAAGTGGGCGTCGGCGCGACCCCGTAATGCCTCCCACTGGTCTTTTTCTTTGGCAAGAATTCGATCAAAGACTCTGATCGCTTTGCGCGGCCGACCGTCCAAACTGTAGATGGTGGCCATTTGTAGCTGCAACTCGACGTTGTCCGCATCACGCTGTAACAGGCGTTGTAAGTCGCTAATCGCGCTGTCGAAGTTCTTGGCGGCCGTATGGATCAAGCTGCGAAGTAGGATCGCTTGTGGCAAACCGGGTCGCAATTCAAGAACACGATTGGCATCGCCGAGTGCGAGTTCGAGTTTTTCTTGAGCCAATCGCAAGCGGCCACGCATCATCAACGCAACGAGGTCACGCGGTTCGATCTTGATCGCTCTGTTCAAGTCTTCTTCGGCCGCCGCTACCTGGCCCTGAGCCAACCGAACTCGCGAACGCAACGAGTATCCCAGCGACGCGTCCGGATCGATGTTAATCAGCCGATTGAGATGCTCCAAAGACTCATCATATTTTTCCAGACTAACCAACGCCTCGGCCATGGCCTGAAGCGTTTCGGCATCTTCTTCGTTTTGATTCAACAAGTGCGTGAAATCTTCGAGCGCTTTTTCCGGATTGCCACTGGCCAACTTGGTCCGACCTCGTTCGCGCCACGCTACCATGTTGCCTTTGTCGACGCGAATCGCTTCATCGTAGTCCGCTAGACGTTTACCAATATCTGTTTGAAACGTGGCGCGTGCCGTGAGGGCCAATGATTGACGGTCCGGTTTGTCTTCGAGTAGATCCGTTGCCGTCATGGCGGCGGCACGGCCTTTTTCGGCATCACCGCCCGGCAACTCGTGCAATCGTGCGATCAGCAGGTGCGCTTCGCCATCTTGCGAATTGGCCGCTACTGCCCGTTCTAGATCTTCCAGGGCTTTTTTGCGACGGGCGAGCCACGAGCGATCAATCTGCCCCTCCAAAATGGGGGCTACGACGTGGAATGCGCGCTCGTAGAGTGTCGCCGACATGAGCTGTTTGGCGAACTTGGTATGGCCCTGCGAAAGTCCCTGCTCCAGGGCTTGCTCACACAGTTCCACGACCTTTTCCAGATCGTCGAGTTGCTCGGCCGCAAGTTTGATACGAATTGCCTCGTCGAGCCGCGGTAAACCTTCGTTTTCAGCGCATAAGGTACCCGTCAAAAACGAGACAAGAACGGCAGCGACAAAACCATTTCGCAGAACTGACATGACGACCTCAACTCAAATGCCAACAGAATGAAGCGGCAGGAATGCCGCAGAGTAATTATTGCCACCTTGATCATTTTAGGCTATCCGCAACCTGTCGGACCAAGGCATCGATGACGAAAAAACACCTTTTCCGCTCTCCTCTGTCTCCAAATTTACGGGGAATCAGACATTATCCGGAACGGCTCGTCAGGAAAGTGGATTCACGCCTCTTTCGGAGGCTCCAGCTCCTAGTGGATCGGTCTGCCGAAACCCGGGCGCATCAGATTCGCGACGATATCCGTCAGCCAAATGCAGCAGCACTTCTAAAACCAATAGCGCGCCTCGATTCATGACGTGTCGGGCGCTTCGTGCACCCAATTCCTGCACGGTTTCATGCAGGATCTGTAAATGACCTCTCAGTGTTTCTTCGGCGGTAACCTGACTGCGCAGCAAGAATTGGGCTAAATCACACAGTTCGTCAGTTAGGTTGCCATTGCCCATCACAACGTATGTGCGCATGAGGTCGCGGTAGTGGGACAACCATGCGGCTTCGGGAGCCGGCCAAGGATCACCGCTTTCGGGCGACAACTTGCCCGCCAGCAATTCGCGCTGTTGTTCGAGCAAACGTTCCGCCTCATCCAATTCCATCGATATCTGGTTCTTGTTAGCGCAACGCAAACGATGGTTTTCCTCCAATAATCGCTGGCGTTCGACGGCACGCGCTACGTGCCAAATCAGATCGCGCGACGTCGTGGTCCCCAGGCAAAGGTAGCCATCAGCGCCTGACTCAAAGCAAAGCGAGGTCATTTCTTGCTCCGGCAACTGTCCGAGAACCAAAATCGGTTGCTGCTCTGAGCTACCCGTGCGGATAGCGTCCAGCATTTCCAGGGCGTTTAACTCAACGGGCTCGTGAATGATCAGCACTGCGTCATAGGCCTGGTCGCGCAACTGTGCCAGGCCTGCCGTAATCCCGCTCGCTTCCTGGAAAACGACGTCGCAGGCGTTATCGCAAGAGAATGCTTGTTGCAAGCAATTGCTATCCAGCGCTGAACTGCTGATAAACAATACGCGCATACGTGGCGGCAATTGCCCCCAAGGTGTCGGCGGAAGTCGCCGTTTCTCGCGGTTCTCGGTGCTGATCACTTCTCGCCTATTTTTCTTGTATTTAGCAAGATGAACGTATCAAGATTGTGTCAAATGGGCCGGTTTTGTAATCAAGACGGTCGTCCGCGGTCAATGTCGGCGATATGTCGCGTGTCATTGTCGCGGCGGATTGGATTCAACAGGACTTGATCATAACTCCGGCGAGTGCTAGCAACGGTAGCCCGACGCGCGAGCGAGGGACACTAGCCTGTATAAGAGGAAATCAATGGACGCGAAATTACATGTTGTTGACGGCGCCAAGCCGGCGATCATTCGATTACGCCTGCCCACTGTTGTCGGTCGCAGCGACGCTGCGTCTCTCAAAGTACGAAACTCACAAATCAGCCGCAAACACTGTGAGATTAACGAGCACGAAGGGGAGCTTGTCGTCCGTGATCTTGGCTCATCCAACGGGACGTTTGTCAACGACCAGCGCATCTCGGAGATGACTTTTCTGTCGCCAGGCGATGAGCTACGCGTCGGAACCTTGACGTTACGTGCTGACTACGAAATTGCGGAACCAGCGGCCACCAGCACGGAAGAATCCAACGACTCGCATGCGGCGGACGTTGTCGGTGATGAACCCGCAACGAACGAACCGGAGACCGGGATCTCGTCGATCGTTCGCTACGAAGAAGACAAAGCAGGCGGCAGTTTTCTAGAAATCGAAGAAGTCGAAGATACTGACGCGAGTGGTGAGCGGTCCGCGGATGAGGTGGCGGCTGAGGAATCGCCATGCTCGGATGTAGCGGACACGGCGACGGAATCGAAACACGAATTCGATTTGGACACCGGCAGCGAG
>CBDUAB010000525.1:0-4174 GCA_965365045.1 uncultured Planctomycetales bacterium | reverse complement strand
GCGGGTTTCCTTGGACGGCTAAATCCAATGATTCAATTCCAAAATTTATTCCTCCCGCCGAGAATGGGGAATCACTCGCCACATTGGAACCCGGTTTTGACCCAACGGGCGGAATTTCAGCCGACTCAGGCACCAACGCAACGAACTCAGACGGTAACAGTGACGAATCCCCTGGCGACACGGAAAACGGACGAGACGATACGAACACGACCGACACGGAAAAACCGGCAATTGCTAGCGATCTGGGCACGCGGACGTCAACTGACTCTCGTGGGACACGAGCGCATTCGGCGATTGCCCCTGTACCGATTCCGCTCGATATTCGCGTGTCAGCACGCGACGAAATAACCCGCCTGATTGTGATCGACGAAACGACTTCCCTCTCTCCGCCACGTGACACGCACGTCACCAGATCCCTCGATGCAGCACTGCGATTGTCAGCCCAATTGCCGAATCTGCGCGAAATCGAATTGCGAACGCATGCGCCTATTTTGGTACAGCCCGTGACCCTTATCCATAAAGATTTAACCATTCGCGCCGCCGAGGATTACTCGCCCATCATTCGAATTCAACCGACATCGACAACAGAAGTGACAAACGTGTTTTCGTTGATCGGTGGCGCAGTTCGATTACAAGGCTTGTTTTTGATCGTGGACGCGCGTGGACGGTCGGACCAACTCGCAAGCCTTTTTCAACTTGACGAAGCTGCGCAACTCAGCTTGCGCCAGTGCTGGATTCGTGTTGAAACCGACTATCGTAACTCTCGTGAAGAAACTTCATTCGCGGTGTTTGACATCACCGCTCCCGAAAACGTTTTACCCGGCATGGATGAACCGAGCCTGCAACTGGCCGATTGCGTGATACATGGTAACGCAACGGTCGTACGTTCAACGGAGGCAACTCCGTTTGCGTTCGACTGGGCGAATGGCTTTCTGGCAACGTCCGGCCGTCTCCTGTCAGTGGGTGGCACGCTGAGTCCTTTGGATACCGACAGGCAGATTACGGTCCAGTTGGACCACGTTACGGCTGTGATTGATAAAGGCCTCATTCGGCTTGAAGCGACGCTCGAGGCAGCGGAACTGATCGCCATCGACGCCGAGTGTACAAACTGCATCTTCATTGGTTCACCGATTCATCCGCTTGTCGAACAAGTCGCCTTTAATGTCGCGGTCGATCGCCTTGAAGATTCTTTCCATTTTCAGGGACGACGCAACTTCTATGAAGACATCTCCGTTTTTTGGCAAACACTCGTGCGCGACGAGCTGGATCCTCGGCAGCGATTGCTCCAAAACCTGACGTTCTACGATTGGCGCGATCACTGGAAGAACGAATCGTCCCCCCGTTGGGATGCCGTCCAATGGCAGCACCGTCCCGTGGATGACGCTCCGCGACACGCCCTCGTGCCCGACGATTTTGCACTGAGTAGACTACCGGGTAATCCAGCACGCCTCGCGATCGGTGGCATGGAGCGGGCCGATGCGGGCATGAACATCGACGCTTTGCCACAGCCACCCCGTCTGGTCGGTGTCACCGGCAGCGACTAGCCCGCGTTTCTCACGAATTGGTAGGCCGGAACGATCGAACGCGGACTCTGTCGGAACTTCGGTCGCTGCATTGAGGCTATTCTCGCGAACACGGTATCAACGGGGAAAACTGCGTTTGCGCTGTTCCGGCAAGGCTTTGCGACCTCGTTCCGGCTACTGTGAGAAATGCGGGCTAGGGACCTCAGCAACGCCGACCTACACGGTTTCTTCGAAGCGCAGAGACCGCAGAGCTCGTTTCTCCGCGTTCTCAGCGCCCGCTACGGTTAATTCACATTGGGCGCAGAAAACGGTTGTGTGCCGATACCCACCTCTGGCGAACTCTGCCACGTCACCGATTCTTATCGGCCTGGCAAAAAAACGCAGAAATTCAAAACATCCACGGGCCAAGTTCGACCCTGCAATTGCCATCAAACGCCGAAAAGATTAGCGTTTCAGCTTCACGGATTGTCTTTCGCACATTTTCGGGGACATTGGCCAGGTTCCAGCAAACCAGGCAGGAGCCCAAAGTGCAAAACTCGCCCGCGCGGTCGTGATTACCCCGGCGCTGACAAACTAACCCACCCCGAACTTCCAATAAGGAAAACTCATGGCCGGCAGCAAGTACTTGACATCTCCCGATCCAAAGGAAACCGGTTGGCCACGTGGCGTCCCCTATATCATCGGAAACGAAGGCTGCGAGCGTTTCAGTTTCTATGGGATGAAGTCCATCCTGCAGGTTCACATCACGGCATTGTTTGTGTTGCAGGCCCTGCAACAAACGGTAGCCGAAGAACACGCTCAAGAAATGGTCCATCTGTTTGTAGCGGCATCGTATGCGTTTCCAATGATCGGGGCAATCATATCGGACCGCCTCATTGGCAAGTACCACACGATCATTTGGTTATCGCTCGTCTATTGCCTCGGTCATCTCGTGCTGGCTCTCGGCGAAAACAGTATTACTGGCATGTGGATCGGTTTGTCATTGATTGCCGTTGGTACTGGCGGGATCAAACCGTGTGTGTCGGCGAACGTGGGCGACCAGTTTGGCAAAGGGAATTGGCACCTCATCCCGAGAGTCTTCCAAGCCTTTTATTTCATCATCAATTTTGGTTCCTTCTTCGCAACATTGGCCATCCCGCTCATCCGCAAATGGGAAATGGAGAATCTCGATTGGTCGTTTACGCTGGGAGGTCACGAATTCTCGACCAGTATCGCATTTGGATTACCTGGCATCTTGATGTTGATCGCTACGATTGTGTTTTGGATGGGTCGAAACGTGTTCGTTCACGTTCCGCCGAAACCTGGCGGCAAACTCGGCCTGCTGGATACCCTCAGCGGATCGCTTTTGTTTGTCGGCTTGATCGGACTGCCCATGTTCTTTTACCCGAGCGAAGCAAGGCGAGAATCCTTTCCTCTATGGGCATTCTGGACGTGTGCCATCGGTTCCGTGGTAATCGGGCTGATCATCTTCAACATCCGGCAACGAATGGAACAAGACGATGGATTCCTGGCGATCACGTTCTATTCGATTGGCGCATCGCTGCGCGGTGAAAACACGGAGGCGCTGGCACAAGTGGACAGCGATGTCCCGCACGACTCGATTCGTCGCCACTGGTTGTTCGCGGCCGCCGCGCGAAGATTCGACGATCTCACGGCCGACGGCCCTTTGGCCGTGATGCGAATTATCAGCGTATTTATTCTCGTCAGCATTTTCTGGGCGCTCTTTGATCAGCACGCATCCAGTTGGGTGCGGCAGGCCATGCGCATGGACCTGAGCGTTCATTTTGTGGGCAGAACGATCAACTTGTTGCCCAGTCAGATCTCCGCCATGAATCCCCTAATGGTGATGACGTTGATCCCGCTTAACAATTTTCTCATTTATCCACTTATCGACCGATTTCTTTTCAAATTGACACCGTTACGCAAGATGACGATCGGCATGTTCACTGCGAGCACGGCTTTCGTCCTAGTGGCACTGTTGCAGTCCTGGATCAACAACTCGGCAGCAGGCACGGTCAACGTGATGTGGCAGTTCTTTCCCTACCTTGTCATGACACAGGCCGAAGTCATGGTTTCGATCACGGGGCTTGAATTCGCTTACACGCAGGCGCCGGCCAGAATGAAATCCACCATCATGGGCTTTTGGCTGCTGACTGTCGCGCTCGGCAACAAACTGGTCGCGATCATCACGCAACTTCCTGAAATGTCCCTGCTCAAATTCTTTTGGTTCTTTGCCGGGCTGATGGCGATGGCAGCGTTCGCGTTTGGAATTCGCGCCGCGTTTTATCGCTACAAAGATTACACGCAGTAATCGATCACATTCCCAGCCGCAACGTTGCACCCACCATCAACACCATTACCAGAACAAGCGTCCAGCCAGCACGTTTCGCTGCCCGCTCGCTCCACTGGCCAAAGGAAATCGACGCCAATTGATGCATGAGGCTTAGAGCAGCAAAGAAAGCCAACCCCAATAAGCCCGTCGCGAGAATGTCATCGCCTAGTAGTCGACGTTGCTCAATTTGCGGCAAGGTGGACAGCAGCCAGATGCCAATAGGCAACTGCAACAGACTGGCGGCCAACCCGATGCGGCTGCCCCAAATCCCCGTCCGCACATCCTCTTCGCCACCATGCCGTGCAACCAGCCAAGCAAT
>CBDUAB010000524.1:0-4183 GCA_965365045.1 uncultured Planctomycetales bacterium | reverse complement strand
CGACGCTCTTCCGATCTCAACAACGACGGCCACGTTTCGCCACTCGATGCGTTGATTGTCATCAATACGTTGGACGAGGGGCCACCGGTTGATGGTGGAATGTACATCGACACGAACCGGGATGGTCAATTGTCACCGCTGGATGCGCTGCTGGTAATTAATGAACTCGACAACGCACCCGTCGCCGCGCTGTCCGAGGTCGCATTGATCGAGTTTCCGAGCGACGCGGACTCGGCGATGATCGTTCCCGTCGAACCAACGGAAACTCGGCGCATCACGTCAGCCCGTGACTTGGCAACAGACATTGTCCTCAGCAGACAGGAGGCAATAGAATTCACGAGTGACGTGTCGAGCTATCATCATCGCTGGCGCCCACGAAGGCTAGCCGGCCGCGCGATGACAACTCGCGTGTGGTCGGAGGCTTGGATCGATGACTTAGCGCTTGATGTTTCTCAGCCAGACGAACAATCGTTTCAATGACGGCAAATGTGATCCAGCCGGTCGGTTTTGGGCCGGCACGTTGAACTCTGGTAACGAGAGCAAACCGGACGGCGCCTTGTATTGCCTAATTCCTGGCATAACGGGTGTCCGTTCACAACGGTACGCTGGCTAAATCATTCGTCTGAGTAGACGTGCGTGCTTTCTTCTTTCGTAACCGGATTGGTCACTTCATCGCTAACCAGATGAAATTTCAAACGCATGTCTCCGGCCTGAAACGCTTTGACATGTACGCGATAATTAGTCTCTCCCTGTGGCGCGAGTCGGGCTAATGGATCAAAGATGATTTTTTGGCCCTCCACGACTCCTCGCGTCGGACCTTCACCGCTGACCGGTTGCATTCCGGCAGACGCCTGGGCAGCCAGAATCAAATTGGTCGCCGTTTTGGAACCTTGGTTAACCACCCGAATTTCGTACGTCGTCTGACCACCAACTTCGATCGGATCGCTTAAATCTTTGACCGTATAAAGCAATGCGGCCAGACCATCCACCGTCACGACGTGCTCCGTGGAATCCGCCAAGTTCATATTCGCTTTGCCCTCGACGCGGATCTTCTGATCACCCATGTCCGTGGGCACGACGGTCAGTCGCACGGTACCCATTTCGTTATCGGGCAGTTCCGCCAAATCCCAGTGAACCGCGTGTTCCTGCGGATTGTACTGGCCTTGGTTGTTGGTACTGGCGAACTTCAGACCGCGCGGCAGATGGGCGACAAGGTCGATGTTTTGCGCGGTAGCCGTGCCCGGATTTGCCACATTGATGTCGAACGTGGCTTCGCGTTCCAAGTAACGGCGCCGCGGACCTTGAACGGTGATACGCAACAACGGCGCGACGACTTCGAATTGAAAACTGTGGTCCGCCGCCAGACTTGAATCTCCGCGGGCCACGATCAGGTTGTCGACCTTTCCTGGCTTGTCCGCTTTGAGCGTTAGCTCCAACAACCGCGATTCACCAGGACGCAATGTGCCAACGGCGTATTCGAGTTCACTGCCGGCCGAATGCCGAAGACCTTCGGGGACGTCTTCTTCGATCACGACATTAGTGGCAGAACCCGTACCAGGATTATGTAGTTTAATCTTGAAAACGACATCTTCACCCATGAGCACTTTTCGTGGTCCGACGTGCTCCACCGATAGCTGCGGACGTGTGCAGCGAGCTTTGGCGGATGCCGCTGAGGCAAACATGACTTTCGCAACACTGCCGATCTCGCCTTCAGTTCGTGGCATCACCCGCATGGTCACCGTCGATTCGTTACCTGGGCGAAGTGGGCCGAGCTGCCAAACGAGTCCTCCTTCGCCGTCCATGGTGGCTGGTGGCGAGGTATCCATTAACTCGGTACCAAACGGAACTTCATCACGTACAACAACGTCATCCGCCGCGACCTGGCCAACATTGCGGATGGTCACTTGAAATTCAGCCGCTTTGCCCACTTGGATTTCATTCGGCGCCCTTTTGACGATTCTCAATGTGGGCGTCTGGGGACCCTCCAAATCCGATGGACCAGGCTTGCCATTGCCACTCGTGCCAGACGGAACTGATTCAGCACTTTGGCCGCGGAGCTTGCGCGAGGAGAGATGATTATCTACGAAACGGGTTGGGGGAGGCACGGACTGAGCGGTGGCTTCCAATTCCGTTTGCACGTTTAGCCGTGGTTCTTTGACAACCGGCGACAAAGGTAACGAAGCAGGCGCTGTTGGTTCCTGAATTGGAACTGATATGGAAGCAATCGCCGTCGGCTCCTGGACTATCGCCGATTCTTGCTCTATCGTCGTTTCCTGGACTATCGACAATTCCTGGACTGTAGACCGTTCCTGGACGTCCGTCGGCGCCCGAACTGCAGATGACACTGGTACCGAATCAAGTGCCACCGATTCCTCAATTGGAGGTAACGAATCCGACGCCGCCGATACATGGGCTTGATCAGTCTCTGGCTGGTACGTCTCGTTATCCGCCGCCGGTCCTTCGTAGTCGGGCATTTCGAAATCGGATGCGCCAGCATGGTCATAGTCCGCAGGCGGCGCTAATGGAGCAAATTGTGGCACCTCCGAATCAGGTGTATCCGCCCCAGCGGTTTGCACGTGAGTGTCGTATTGTCGACCCTCGTCACGATTGACTGGCTCGTTTTCGTAGTTGCTTTGGTCGACGTAATCGGGTTGTACGTAAGCCGAATCGATCGGCGTTTCATTCGCTAGTTGATCGGACGGAGCTTCCGTCGGCAGGGCGGCCCAAGTCATAGGTGGCTGAGGCTCAGGCTGGTTTTCAACGACATCGATGTTTGACTCGGAATCGTCAGCAAAGGGAATCGGTTCATTCGCGGCCGCTGCCGGCAGAGCGACTTCCGCGTTTCCTTCGGTGGCGACGGACCCCTTGGCGACGGAGCCTTTGGAATCCAAGCCACGTTGGGCTTGCGCCACGGCGATGGCACCTAGGATAATCGCAACACAAAGAAGTGCGAAGCGAATCAGCAGACGGTTCATGGTTCGTTTCATCGGATTACCTTCCTTGGTTCCGTTGAAAGCCAGATTTAACAGCCCGCCAGAAAGAGCACCTGAGTGGGTCTTGGACGAGCTATGTGCTTTCTCTATTGGCCGCGACCGTAGTGGATGCGGTAAAACCTAACTAGTCTCAGTATTCGTAGCAACGATATGGCTTTCCCAACAAAATCCTTCGTTTGGATGCCGGGTGCAACCGCACCGCTGAGAACTCAGCGGCGCTTTGAGCGTAATTACCAAACTTCCGCACCGCTTTGAAAGATCAATTCACCTATTTATGCCGGAAAACAGCTAGCAACACCCCCTATTCGTCTCCGTTGAAGATCGGCTGAAGTTGTTCGATGGTCTTCTCGTCTTCTACTTCGCCAGACGGATTCTCATTGTCGGGCGTTTCCAACAAATCAACGGGTGAAGCAACTTCGTCGAGTGATTGGCAATTATTAATGAAAGCGCGCGTCATCGCTCGGCCAACGCTATTGAGTATCTTGACCGTGTCGCTCGTATCGCGGTCCTCATTGGTGTAGACAAACCTTTTATCGGTAACGATCGAAGTCTGTTGCGTCTTCGGCTCCGCGGACGAGGTCGATTGGTTTGCATGGGAAGACGACAAAGCGTTTGCCCGCACACCAGCTTCTCGCGCGGCCGCTTCTCTTTGCGACGCCCGACTGGGTTCTCCCGGAAGCTCCGGCAAACTGACACCTTTTCGTGTAGCGTTGGTCGATTCAACAAACCATTCGACGATCTGGTCCCGTAGTTGTGCGTCGAACTTGGCTTCCTTCCAACGCAGCGCGGCTTCAACGCCTAATCGCTGGCGACGATTGAACTCGGGGCGCTGCTGGCGGAATGTGCCGTAGGTCTCAATGCGATAATCGCGTGAAGCGTCCCCGAAGAAGCGTTGTTCAGCTGCCGTCGAAGCAACTACAACTGGCGCCGAAGCAACAATAAATAGCAATATGTGCGCGGTCTGCTGAATCATTTTTTATGCCTTGCAGAAGATATGTGAAACCAGCTTGAACGAGTCAACAAAACAGTAGGTTGTGAGGGGACCCGGTCAAGAATCTAGCGGTAACACGGCAAGAATCTGGCGGTAACCGATCGAGAATCTGGCGATAGCAGTGCCACATAGATTTGCACAACCGACAGATTGCGAGGGCGGATAGTCGCGTGGCTTTCGAAAGTACTTACCGGTGGCC
>CBDUAB010000523.1:0-4184 GCA_965365045.1 uncultured Planctomycetales bacterium | reverse complement strand
ATCCATCGCGCGGTTGCGCGACGGGCGGGTAGATTTCGTGACGTGACTTATAGTCCGGTCCGGAAAACCAAAAGGGACCATACACGACGTCAGCTACGCCATCCCGGTTGAGATCACCAGCGTTGGCACCTTCGGAGTAGTACACATTGGTGAGTTCGACCCGCTGAAATCGGTGCAAATGGAGATCTTCGCCGCGTGCCGCGATGGCTGGCAGAATCCAACATGCAAACAACGCCACCTTCGAAAGCTGCCTAAAACCCATCTGCCGCCACCTTTCGTAGTTTGTTCCACTAAAAGCATGTCCGCCGCCACGATTCACTAATCATAGCGTCAATTCAGGCGATTCAGTAGCTCCCAGCTTGCGTGTTCGGAGGATCCTTTTTCACCGTAGGTCGTGTCGGGTCCGTGCTCTAGCATGGGTATTTGAATTGTCCAGGCCGCTCAATACTGCGATCGGTCGTCCAAAGTCGTCATCAAGCTCCCCGTGATGCCAACGTGACAATCGAGTTACCGACACGAAACAGCTCCTTCGAATCAACGTTGTCTCAAATGTCGCGATGCTTGTGCCGGTAAAATGACGATGGACAAGTCGCTCGCGAATCTCTTCACGCGGGAGCGTGAAGTCTACTTTGGACGATTTTTTCACAGCCTCGGAGCGTGATGACTGCTTTGGTAGGGCTAGATTACCGTCAACGCGAATACGATAATCGGAATGAAGCGGTATATCTCGATGAACTGGCCGAGCGTCTTGTTTTGCCACAACAGTACGTGAGCCAACCCGAGGCCGAAGCCGGTTCGTAACAGTTTCAGCGAACCCGTTCTCCGTTGCTCCGATGGCGGGAATTACGCTATCAACTCATGAATGATCAAAACGAGCAGGTCTTTTGCTTAATCGACCGCGAAATCTGGATTGTCACGGCAGCCGCGGGCGGCCAGCGAGGCGGTCTCGTCGCGACGTGGGTCAGCCAGGGATCGATTGACAAACATACTCCCACGGTCATGGTCGGCATCGCGGCAAACCACTACACTTGTGAATTGATTGACCATTCTAGCGCATTTGCGTTGCATCTGCTCCGACCGGATCAAATGGAGGTTGCTTGGAATTTTGCCTCTGGTTCCGGGCGTGATCGTGACAAGCTGGCGCTGCTGGCGACACATACCGAGGACTCCAAAAGTCCCATTCTAGATGACTGTCTAGCGTGGCTTGATTGCCAGGTGTTTTTCCATTTCGACGGCGGAGATCGGATCTATTTCTTTGCCGATGTTTTGTCGGAAAACGTTCTGGGCACGGGCAAACCGCTTTCTGAGGCCGTGTTAATCGACGGCGCGACCGCGGAGCAGCGTTCCGCACTCATGGAGTACCGCGATCGGGACATACGTACACAGCGGCCGAAGTATCGCGAGTGGCGCGAGCAGATTAGCGATCGCAACCGCTGATTCTACGTGGCCTCCGAACCCACAATGCGGTAGAACACTCTTGTACATATCCCGTAGAATCCCGTTTGGTGGCTGAAAGGATGCGGATATCGCCCAGTCTCGAATCTGTTTACCTGCCAAAGTTCCCCAGTTTCATTCCGTTTTTCCACCGGCCAGCTAGAATAGAATAGACAGAATTGTTTCTGATCCAATTGGCCTGAGGAGAATATCAACAACGTGACTGAAAGAGATCGCAAGCAGAGCGTCGAATCCGAAGCGGCCATGTTGGTCGGCGTCGTTTTCCCAGAAGACGATGTTCAAGCGGATCGGCTGGACGAATTGCAGGGCTTGGCAGAAACTGCCGGCGCCCATGTTGTCGGCAGGATGGTCCAACGGCGAAACAAGCCCGTTGGTGCAACGTACTTGGGTTCGGGAAAAGTCGAGGAATTGGCCGATCTGGTCGCGGCAACTTCCACGGATGTGATTCTTTTTGATAACGAACTGAACCCTGCTCAGATACGCAATCTGGAAAAAGCGACGGGTGTCAAAGTACTCGATCGCACCGAGTTGATTCTGGATATCTTTGCATCGCACGCGCAAACCTATGAGTCTCGATTGGCCGTCGAACTCGCGCAGCTTGAATATGCGCTACCGCGTCTCAAGCGGATGTGGACTCACTTGTCGCGACTCAAAATGGGAATCGGCATGCGTGGCCCCGGTGAAAAGCAACTCGAAGTCGACCGCCGTTTGGTGGAAAAGCGAATTCATGACCTCCGCAGCGAGCTGACCCAAATTGAAAAACGCAAAGAACGCCAGGTTGCCGCCCGGCGGGGACACATGACCGTGTCGTTGGTCGGATATACGAATGCGGGCAAGAGCACCCTGATGAACACGCTGACTGGTGCCGGTGTCAAAACACAAGATCAGTTGTTCGCCACACTCGACACGCGCACCCGTCGTTGGCAACTGCCACATTGGGGGCCTGTCTTGCTCAGC
Organism: uncultured Planctomycetales bacterium; assembly: GCA_965365045.1. GTDB lineage: Bacteria > Planctomycetota > Planctomycetia > Pirellulales > Pirellulaceae > CBDUAB01. The sequence goes on along the minus strand of CBDUAB010000523.1, from coordinate 1,772 downwards.
GATACGGTCGGTTTTATTCGTAATTTGCCACACCGTTTGATTGCCAGTTTTAAGGCAACGTTGGAAGAAGCCCACAAAGCGGACTTGTTGCTGCACGTCGCTGATGCGGCAAACCCAGCATTTTACGATCAAGTGAGCGCTGTCTTTGAGGTGCTCGAAGAAATCGGTATCGAGGCCAAGGACACGTTGCTGGTCGTCAACAAGATCGACGCCGCGGCCAATCCGGCGGCCGTGGATTCCATTCTTCGCCGTTATCCCAATGCCGTTCCGGCCAGCGCGCGAACCGGTGAAGGGCTCGAGCAATTGGCGATCGCTGTCAGCGACGCGCTGAGCCGATCTTTTCAGGATGTCGAAATCGAAACGAATGTGAGCAATGGGCGGCTGATGGCTTATCTGGCCGCCCACGGTGAAGTTCTCTCACGACGTTTCGAAGGCACACGTGTTTTTCTCCATTGCCGCGTTCCGCAGAAATTCCTGGGCAGAATCAACGATCCCGATACGGTGATTGGACTTCGCCCGTGTTCGACACATACGTTATCCGCAAGTGGTGTTAACACTTCCGAGAACGCGGCCGAGCAGTTTGAACCACGCAGTGACGACAACGCGATGGAAGATGTAGCGTAGCTCCATATGCGACGGCGATTGGAAAACTGTCGCGTCCTAATCACTGGCGCATCGAGTGGAATTGGCCGTGCACTTGCGCATCAGTTCGCTCGCAAACAGGCGCGCATTCTGTTGTTGGCGCGCCGCGAAGCGCGCTTGCAAGAAGTCAAACGCGAAGTCGAACGGCTGGGCGGTACTGCAGTTTTCTCGGTCGGTGACGTCACCTCGCCGAGCGTTCGTCAAACGGTTGTCGAGCTATGCAACCGGCAGTTTGGCGGACTCGATCTACTTGTCAACAACGCTGGCATCGGCGCGATCGGCACGTTCGAGGACTCAAACGCCGACCGTCTTCGGCAGATAATGGACGTCAACTTCTTTGCACCTGTCGAATTGATCCGGCTCACCCTGCCGTTGCTACGAAAGAGTCAAACGGCCGCAATCGTGAATATCTGTTCCGTATTAGGCCATCGAGCAGTGCCACTGAAAAGTGAATACTGCGCGAGTAAATTCGCCTTGCACGGATTCAGCGATGCCCTTCGAGCGGAACTAGTGTCGGACGGTATCGATGTCATCCTTGTTAGCCCAAGCACAACCGAAAGCGAGTTTTTTGATCAGATCAATGACGATCCGTCCGCACGTAAACGACGATCTGGGATGTCACCGGATCGAGTCGCCAGCGCTACGATGCGAGCCATTGAAAAGCGACGTCACGAAGTCATCTTTCCTTTTGAAGGTAAAGCACTTGTCTGGCTAGATCGCTATTGGCCGTCTCTCGCCGATAGGATTGTGGCGAGATTCGGTTGACCGTGCCGTCAAGCGGGTTCCTCAAAAGGGTGGCCGACTCGCTCCGCGAGTCGGCACTGCTACTCGCTGCGAGCAGGCCACATTCTTTCACAGCCTCCATGGGTAATGAGTCGTTGCCTGCCAGCTGGAACGGCTTCATGACGATCCGCTCGGCGTTGTTAAGGACGCAGCCGATTTGCGGTTTCTTGGGTGGGTCACGCGAGCCGAGCGTGACCAAGTGAGCGGTCTGTAGCTGTTTGCGACGCCGAAGCCACATTGAGTGGAACTCGGCTCGTGGCACCCACGACGCTTGTTTTCAACGCGCAAAGATTCTTCACGGCGTTGCGCTTCTGGGTTACTACCTTCCGTACACGAGTCAATACGGC
>CBDUAB010000522.1:0-4188 GCA_965365045.1 uncultured Planctomycetales bacterium | reverse complement strand
ATCCGGCAAGCAAGCCAGCTTTTACTTGGACTGCCGGCGGTTGACGTTGGACTCGAAGGGTGTTCGCGTTGTCGCCGAAGGAATGTTGGAACGGCTAGCGCAGGACTGGCCTGATGCGGTTGGCGGCATGGCCATTGGCGCTGACCCGATTACCGCGGCAATCATCACGCTGGCGGATGTGCAGGGCAAGTCTCTACGTGGCTTCATTGTTCGCAAGGAAACCAAGGAGCATGGTAAAGGCCGCCTTGTTGAAGGTCCTGTCGAGCCGGGCGATCGCGTGGTCATCGTCGAGGATGTCGTCACTACGGGCGGCAGTGCACTCAAAGCGATCGATCGTTGTCGAGCAGCGGGATTGGAAATCGCGGGAGTGTTGGCGATCGTCGACCGCTTGGAAGGCGGTCGAGAGAATTTTGCCAAGCACGGCCACAAGTTGGATACGCTACTCACAATTCGTGATCTCGGCATTAATGATTAGCGGTGTGTTTTCTTAAAACAAAGTGGCACAGGCCACGCTCGTGAACGGACTTTGCGAGTTGCCAAAAGACGCCAGGTCATGGAAACGACCTTACATCGCCAGCTTAAACAGCAGTACGCAGGCGACGATTCGCAAACCGAAGTGCGAATTGGATCTTTTCGAATTGATGCGGTACGCGATGACGAACTGATCGAAATCCAGCACGGTTCGCTGGCGGCAATTCGCGACAAAGTCGAGCGGTTGCTGGCCAACGGCCATCCGTTGCGGATTGTGAAGCCGATGATTGCTCGCCGGTTGTTGGTGCGTTTAGCACGCAAAAGTGGGCGCGAAGTCTCTCGACGTTATAGCCCGAAGAAATGCACGCTGTTTGACATATTTCATGAGTTGATCTACTTCACTCGTGTCTTTCCCCATCCCGGGCTCATTCTCGAAGTGCCGCTGATTCACGTCGAAGAATGGCGTTATCCGGGGCATGGTCGCCGACGTTGGCGGCGAGAGAATGATTTTCAAGTTCAAGATCAGTTTCTGGTGAAAACCATCGCCAACCACGAATTTCGTACCGCTCACGATATGACTCGGATATTGCCCACGAATTTACCCATCCCTTTTCATACTGGCCAACTGGCGGAATCGTTGGGAATTAACCGGTCAACCGCGCAGCGCGTCACATATTGTCTCCGTAACTTTGGTTCGATAACGCAAGTTGGCAAGCAAGGAAACGCGTTGCTCTATCAAATCGCCTCATCAAGAAAACAGCGACGGCGTCGAGCATGATGGGTACAAACACAACAAGGGTCGGGATATCCCGACCCTGTATGGTGGACCGCCATGCATCCAGCTCAATTAAGCGCCACTGCCAGCTTCCTTGGTGCGTGCTTCACGCAAACCGCGGCTCAAGATGTCGCGTAACAATGGCGAGAAGTCCTGATGACTATGTTTGTCGGGAGCGCCTGCCGAATACTGAAATATCGCGTCACGTGGCTTGGCGCCCAATGAAATTAGCGTGGAACTCAAGGTGCCCTCATCTTCATCGCGAATCACAATGCTTGGACGACCCTGAGGCGAGGGCGGTCGAGCAAACACCTTGCTGGCAATAGCGAGAAACTTGACTGGCGAGTCGAGCATCTGTAGCGTTAGCAGGCGGCGCGCCATTTCGGCCCGCTTATCGCTTGTATCATTGAGATCCTTGTTGGAAATTATGTTAAGGCCCTCTTCGAGTTCAGCGACATTAATGTCGTCGCCAGCGTGAATCGCCCATGCCCCTTCGGCGTCTGCCACCACAAAATTTGCCCCGTTGTATTTTCCCGACATGACTTCTTCCAAGCAAAGATCGACGGCAGCTCGCGATGATTCCGTTCGCAGCATGTCTTTGCACAAAAGTCCTCGTGAACGGGAAATAAATGCCGGCATGATCTTCGGTCGATTACAAATACCAACGAACATGCCGTTTTGGTTAACGCCGAGCCAAGTTCCTCCGGCTTCCTCGTCGGTGCCACAAAGGACACGCGGCTTACCGGACTGGATCGATGGTGCCAGTGATCCGCGGACATACCGCTCTTCGCGGTTGGCTGCTACGAGGACTGGCGCCTCGGGAACCAAACGATACTGAATTGCAATTAAACCCATAACATCCAATGACTTACGTCAATCCTCCTGAGCTTCCTTGACAGTAATACCAAGAATCTATCTGGTTCGGGGAAGCTTAGACACCCCTTAATGAGGGGTGATGGTGTAAAAATTTAGACTTCAACGATAGGGAATTCTATGTGGGCGGTTGGCGGAAAGTAATGAAAAAAATCAAGATAGGGTGCATTTGAACGCCGGAATGTTAAGCAAAAATTAAGACCGAGTTAACTTCGTAAGAATAACATGTTAGACCGAGTAGACCGCAGAGTCTACGTACTAAATCAGAGTATTAAGGAGAAATGAATCAGGATGACAACTGTCAAACGATTGCCCGCCAGAGCCAAGGCAAGAGAGCAAGACACCTGGGATTTATCCAGCCTTTTTGAGAACGACGGGGCATGGGAACGAGACTTTGGCCGATTGCAGCGACAGGCCAAAGGGTATGCCAAATTTCGGGGCAAGCTCAGCCGCAGCGCGAAGGATTTGGCTGACTGTTTGCGTTTTGATTCGCGTCTCGAACGATTGGCGGAACGGCTCGGCACGTATGCTTTCCTGCGCACCACCGAAGACCAAACCAACAGCGACTACCAACGCATGCTCGGTCGTTTTCAAAATGCCGCCACACGGGCGAGCGAAGCTGCGAGTTTTATCCGCCCGGAATTGCTTTCAATATCCAGTGTACGGATCACGAAGTTTTTGAAGTCCCGCGAAATGCAGCCGTTTGCACTTGGTGTGGAACGCTTACTGCGATTCAAGCCACACACGCTAGGTGACAAAGAAGAACAATTGCTGGCGATGCAAGGCGAAATGTCACAATCGTCTCGCAATATCTTTCGTCAGTTGCTCGATGCCGATATGAAGTTCGGCTTGATCAAGGACGAGAAGGGGCGTCAGATCGAGCTGTCCAATGCCACATTCATGCAGCTATTGCATTCACCCAAGCGAAGTGTACGTAAGGCCGCCTTTCATCAGTATTATGATCAATTCCGTGGCCATGAGAATACACTTTCGGCAGCACTCTCCGGCTCAGTTCAAACGGACATTTACTATGCTCGAGCGCGGGGGCACGACGGTGCATTGGCAGCTGCCTTATTTCCTGACAAAGTTCCCGAGTCGGTATATAGCGGCCTAATTGAAACCGTACGAGAGCGATTGCCGGCGCTTTACCGCTACTATGATCTTCGTCGCCGCAAAATGCGTCTACGCGAGATTCATCACTACGATACTTACGTACCGATTCTTGCCGAGCTCGATACGCGTCGCACTTGGAAGCAAGCGTCCAAGGCAATCATCGGCGCGCTCGAACCGCTTGGTTCTCGGTACTGTGAAATACTGGAGGGCGGCCTGAATGGTCGCTGGTGTGATCGCTACCCGAATGCCGGCAAGCAAAGTGGCGCGTTTAGCTGTGGCACGTTTGACGGCGATCCGTACATATTGATGAATTACAAACCGGAAGTGCTGGACGACATGTTTACCTTGGCTCACGAAGCCGGCCACTCGATGCACAGCTACTACTCAGCCAAAAGCCAGCCGTTTGAGAATTACGACTACACGATCTTTGTGGCGGAAGTAGCCAGTACATTCAACGAACAGTTGCTCAGCCATTATTTGATGGAGAATGCCAAGAGTAACAAAGAACGGGCGTATCTGATCAATCGTGACATTGACGCGATTCGGGGCACGATCATCCGTCAAACGATGTTTGCCGAGTATGAAAAAGTGATCCACGAGATGGCCGAACAAGGCGAGCCCTTGACCTGCCAATCAGCAAAGGACCAGTACCAAAATCTTTTGGACGTCTACTTCGGACCGGATTTCGCATTGGATGAAGAGCTGGCACTCGAAGGTCTACGCATTCCGCATTTTTATCGGGCCTTCTATGTGTACAAATACGCGACGGGTCTGTCCGCGGCCATCGCGTTGAGTCAGCGTGTGCTCAACGGCGGCAAGCAAGAGCTAAATGACTATTTGGGCTTTCTCAAGGGAGGCTGCTCCAAGTATCCGCTGGATTTGCTTCGCGATGCGGGCGTTGATATGGAAGATCCGCAACCAGTGAAAACAGCCTTGGATCATTTCGAGCGATTAGT
>CBDUAB010000521.1:0-4191 GCA_965365045.1 uncultured Planctomycetales bacterium | reverse complement strand
AGCACCATGCGCATCACGGTGCTGGGGGCCAGGCCGATGCAGTCGAAGGCGAGACCTTCGATCATTGGCTCGTACCGCCCGGGAAGCAGGTTTTGCGAAGCGATGTCGTGCCCGGGAACATTCTCGCCGACGGCCAGGCCCGAGGTACGTTTGACGGGCTCGGCGACAATGTCCGCTTGGTGGCCTGCTGTGATGTGGATCGTCGGCGTGCCGAGATTACCGCGGCGAGGGCCGAGTCCGACACAGCGGTATACATCGACTATCGACGTTTGCTCGAGCGTGCCGACGTCGACGTGGTGGCCATCGCGACCCATCCGGGCTGGCACGCGCCGATCTCTATCGGTGCCATCGAAGCGGGTAAAGACGTACTTTGTGAAAAACCGATGACGCGTTTCATCGCCGAAGGTCGCGCGGTGGTTGAGGCCGCAAACCGATATGGTCGCATTTTTCAAATTGGCACCTACGGGCGATACGGGGCTAGCCGCGATCAAAACCGAGTCTTGATCCACAACATCATGGCCAGTGGTTTGCTCGATCCGTGCCAGGCCGTCCACATCAAGCGAGGAGGACTAAAGGTAGCGCAATGGAGCGGCAAGGTGCAATATCAACAGCAGCCGGTTCCCAGCCGTCTCGACTGGGACATGTACTGCGGACCGGCGCCGTTGAGGCCCTACCAACCTCATCGCTTTGGCGGGACCCACCGCGGTTATTGGGACTACGAAGGAGGCGGTTTGGTGGACATGGCCCAGCATCATTTCGATCCGGTCAATTGGATCTATGCCAAGGACCACACAAGTCCGGTCGAGATTGAAGCCTACGCTCCGCCTGCCCATCCGGAAGCCTGTGGAATGTGGGGCTGGATCGAGCTGCGGTACGCCGACGGCTTGACTTTCGTGATGGAAAGCGGCGAATGGGGTGAACCGTATGACCGGAGGCAGCCCCGCGAAGTGAGCCTCGACGATCTGAACGAAGAGGACCAAAAAAAGGTCCTCACGATGCCCGATCCCCAGCTCTTGAGTTTTACGGAGGCCGTCAAAACGCGCGAGCAGCCTGGCGGACACGCCGAGGCCGCTCATCGCACGGCAACTTTGCTGCACTTGGCGAATATCGCTATCCGCACTGGTCGCAAAATCAATTACGACCCCGTCGCCGAACAGATCATCGGCGATGACGAAGCGAACCGTCTTGTGAACCAGCCGATGCGGTCACCATGGCGCCTGTAAAGTAAACCCGCTGTAAGCCAAACCGCTGTAAGCCAAACCGCCGTAAAGCAAAACCGCCGTAAAGCAAAACCACTGCAAAGCAAAACCGAAATCGCAAAAGGGGACATAAACGATGGCAGTAACCACGGACCTCAAGGCGTTGGTCGATCAGATGCCCGATCCCGATGCCAACGACATGTACACCGAAAACATTGACAAGGAAGTGATTGATAAGGCGATCGCGGAAATCTACGCAGGAGGCCGCGAAAGCGTGGAGGGATTGATCGAGATGCTGGGCGCGCCCGGTAGCCGGCAGGACGTCAAGCCTCGCTATGCATTGCGTTGCCTGGCGAATCACATATTGGCGATCAAGAACGAAGAAGCTCGGAAAGAACTATCTGCTGCGTTGGCCGCTGCACTGCTGAGCGATCGGCCCAATCACGTCAAAAGGTTTCTTTGCCAGGAACTTCAGTGGGCCGGTGGCGAGGAGGCGGTACCGGCATTGGGCAACCTGCTGTTGGACGAGGAGTTGGTCGAACCGGCGACGATGGCCCTGTTGGCGATTCGCCAGGGCGCCGCCGAGCAGTTGCGGACCGCGCTGCCGAATGCGAAAGACAAGTGCCGACTCAATGTCATCCAAGCTTTAGGCGACGTTAAGGATGTGGAGTCAATCGATAGCTTGAAGTCCGCCTTGCGCGATCCGGACCGCGAGGTGCGTCTGGCGGCGGGATGGGGCTTGGCTAGGATGGGCGATGCTGGCTCGCTGGACCTGTTGATCAACGAGGCCGATGCCCGCGCGGGTTGGGAGAGGATCCAAGCCACCAAACACTGTTTGGTCTTGGCCGAACAATTGGCGGCAGCGGATAAGAAGGATCTTGCCGGACGGATCTACATTCACCTGCGCGACACCCGCACCGAAGCTGCCGAACAGTATGTACGGGAGGCAGCCGAAAGGGCTCTGCGGACCGCGTAGATGAACGAAAAAGGCAAGCACGTTGTCGTTCACAAGCCTTTGGTAAATCGCTTGTACGAAGGCAGGCTCGTCCTGGAATCGGCGCGGAATGCCAAGCTGAACACGCATTTCCTATCTTAGAACAAGATGAGAACCGTCGCGCACGTTGGGATTGTTGTCGCACACGTCTATTCCTTTGGCCTCACGGCTCGCAAAACGGGATAAAACTGAGTGAAAACATGGTCAGTCTCCGCGTGCTTCCGATGACACGAGATACAACTGTCCGTAGTAAGACGCTTCACTTTGGATAGACGTTGGCGGTCTTCTGCGTAGAAGTTGTAGTAGGTCCACGGGTCTTTGAAACGATCTCCCGTTTTCACGGCAGCTTCTAGACCGATGAAATCCTTCGCGAATGAACCGCTCAGGGCGGGATTTGTTTTTTCGCCTCGTGAAACGGATTCAAGAATCAGGACCGTACCGACAGGAAAACTTCCAGTCTCGCGAAACACACGATATCCAATTGGGTTGATGTAGACATGGTTGAAAGCTCCCTCATTCGATGCCGTCGACGGTTTGTACCCGAGGCCGAGCGAACTGCCCACGAACACCCATTCGCGATAGTTTTTGGGGACAAGTAAGGCGTTTCCGGCGTCGAATTCTGGTAACCCGTCCAGCAGAGAGTCACGCTCATTCTGAGTTGGGACGCCGGTTTCAGCACCGCCGGCATAGTTGTGAACAAGCGAAACAACGGCTACGAAAACAAGTACGCTGCTTGCGAGGGTTTTCAGATAAAGCGTGTTCATCTTTGATAGTCCAATTCATAAAACAACAAGAACTTTAAACCATTTCGCCAATAATCACCAGAGTTGAAACGCAGAGGTCGCAAAGAGGGCAGAGGGCCGCGGAGCTGGGAGCAAGGTGAACGAGAACGAGATATCTGAAAAAGTGATTGGGTGTGCGATTGAGTTCATCGGTAGTCGCTTGTGTTTCCGATTCGCCGTGATCATACTGCGTAGGTCCTTCACGTGACAAATGACGACACGAAGCGTCTTGACGTTCGGAAACGTTTGCCGGTGACCTCGCAGCATATCTTTCGTTTGACGTCCGCTCTCGATTGTGTGAGACCCAAAGCACGGGGCCCACTTGGATCCGTGGCATGAGTGATGTAACCCAGATTCTTTCTGCAATCGAAGGCGGCGATTCACAGGCGTCAGCTCGGCTATTGCCTTTGCTGTACGATGAACTGCGACGACTGGCGGTACAAAAACTGGCCAACGAAAGGCCCGGGCAAACACTGCAAGCCACGGCGCTGGTGCATGAGGCGTATCTCCGTCTGGTGGATGTCGAAAAGGCTCAACACTGGAAAAGCCGCGGACATTTCTTTGGGGCGGCCGCGGAAGCCATGCGGCGGATTCTGGTCGATAACGCTCGTCGCAAACACTCGGCTAAGCATGGCGGAGACTGGGCACGCATCGAAGTCCAAGACGTTGATTTGATCACGGGCCCCAAAACCGACAGCCTGTTGGCCTTGGACGAGGCGCTCACAAAACTATCCGAAGAGGAGCCAGCCAAAGCGGAATTGGTGAAACTGCGCTATTTTGCTGGGCTAACGCTGGAGGAGGCAGCGGACGTCCTTGGGATTTCTCGCACAACTGCTTCCCGCTATTGGACTTATGCGCGAGTTTGGCTGTTTTCTGAGTTGAGCGATGAATGAGCTTGAAGTTTTTTTCTGGTAAGTGTGGAGCGCCCATAGGCATTTTCTCGCCACTATAGATAGGAAGAGTGAAGGTGCGGTGCGCTAGCCCGGCCTGCTTATCGCCGTTTGATACGGGAGCCAGCCGATGGTCGCAAAATCATTGAACGCAGAGTCGATTTTCTTTATCGCCTTGGAAAAGTCGAATCCAGAGGAACGTGCCGCCTACCTAGACCAGGCGTGTGGCCCAGACGCGAAGCTGCGACAGCGCGTGGAAAAGCTCCTCAATGCGCAGGCCAAAGTGGGCGATTTTCTCGAGGAACCGCTTTCCGAGCAGATTGCCA
>CBDUAB010000520.1:0-4199 GCA_965365045.1 uncultured Planctomycetales bacterium | reverse complement strand
GCAAGCTCACGGGGGTCTTAGTGACGAACTCAAACAGTCGAACTAAGGACTAATGACGAAACGACAGCGTTAATCCGGTTGCGAACTCATTCAAAGAACTGACAAGCTCTGAGATTCCGGAATCGTTACGGATCACCGTTCGAACCACTTCTTGATAGTGTGGATCGTTGTCGCACGACCGGCGTGGGCAATGGAGCTGGTTAGAGGGATTTCTTTCGGGCAAACGGCCACACAGTTTTGGGCGTTGCCACAGGCTTGGATTCCGCCCGGGCGCGTCAGCGCGTCCAGACGCTCGCCGGCGTTCATGCTTCCGGTGGGATTCACGTTGAATAACATCGCCTGACTGATGGCATGGGCTCCGACAAACGCACCGTCGTGCGCGTGCTGCGTTCGTTGCTCGAAGGCTTCATCCGTTTCGCCGTCACGTTGCGTCAGTTCGATTTTGGTGTATTGCGGGCAAGCGTCCAGGCAACAACCGCAACTCATACACTGACTCAGTGGATAACTCGCTTCCTGGTCGGATCGCGACTGATTGGGTCCAGGCCCCAAATCGTAGTAGCCATCAACGGATACCCAAGCTTTAACTCGCGTTAGCGCGCGAAACAGTCGTGAGCGGTCAACCACGAGATCACGCACAATCGGGAATTTGGCCATAGGACGAAGTTCGATTTCGTCTGGCTCCTCCGCAAGCAGATTGTCGACCAGGGCCGAGCAGGCTTGGCGCACGCGCCCGTTGATTACCATCGTGCACGCGCCGCAAACTTCCTCCAGACAATTACAGTCCCACGCGACGGGAGCCACTTGCCGTCCCTCTGTCGTGACAGCTTGGGCCGCAATGCGCTGCAAGACGCTGATCACATTCATGTCCGGCTCGTGCTGAATGCGGTGCCGCTCCCAGTACGATTTCTCGCGGGGGGCATCCTGGCGGAGCACGCGGACGTCAAACGAGCGGGTTTTGGGATCGTCACTACTTGTGATCATCTTGCGTTAACTTCCCTTGCAATCATTTTGCGATGTGATGCCGCGCTTTCTGGTTGTGATATTCTCACCGGATGAGGATCTCGCTCGGCTCGCGGCACTCACCAGGAATCACAGCTTCATACGGACGCTTTCGCCTGGCTCGAAGCGGTCGCGGCAGCGTCGCCATTTGCGCCAGGCTGACGATTCGCACGCTCATTCCAAGCTTCTTCGATAACTTCGGCACCGACGAGACCGTACAAACGGGGACGCGGTGGAATCAAGCTCGTGTCCACATCTTCATAGGAAATATCCGCTTCGTAATTGTCGGAGTCCCAGCGCGCGACGGTTGACTTGAGCCAGCGTCGGTTTTTTTCCTCAAAGCGATCACACCACGCTTCGGCCAGGCGGCGGCGCTCGCCGGGATCCTCGGCCTCGATGCCCGGCATGGCAAAGTCCGGTTTGAAGTGCGCGCCGCGGCATTCGTCACGCTGCCGCGCGCCACGCAAAATTGTCTTGGCCAATGGGAACATGTCCATCAGTGCGCGCGTGAAGACAACATTCTGGTTGGTCCACCTTCCGGTATCCGAAAGCGAACAACTCCGCGCTCGCTCGGCCAATTCGCTGACCTTCTCGTAGGCGTCATCTAACTGGTCATTACGCCGCACGACGGTGGCCGCTTTTGTCATTATGTTACCGACATCTTGGTGAATCAAATACGGGTTTTCACCGCCTCCGGAACGATTCAGCAGGCCATCAAATAGGTCCTGATGATGCTGACGCGCGCCGTCATAAAGTGAGCTCGGTTCGTCGGCAACTAGCGTGCGTGTTGACGACCTGAAGAGGTTTTTTAGACACGGCGCCACAAACAAACCGGCAAAGATGCAACTCAGCAATGAATTCGCGCCCAAGCGATTGCCGCCATGATATTGATAGTCGCACTCACCGATCGCGTACAGGCCAGGAATGTTGGTAACTTGGTTCCGGGGTGACCCGGGCATGAGCCCGCCTTGCTCGGTGCGTTCGTAATCGGCCCACAAACCACCCATCGAATAGTGGACGGCTGGGAAAATCTTCATTGGTACCTCGCGCGGGTCGACGCCTTGGAACTTTTCATAGATTTCCATGATGCCGCCCAGCTTGCGATCGAGTTCGCTTCGCGGAATGTGCGTGAGGTCGAGATAGACGCACTGGCGATCGGGATCAACGCTGAGACCTTCGTTGACACACACATCAAAAATCTCTCGCGTGGCGATATCGCGTGGCACCAGATTGCCATAAGCCGGATAGCGTTCCTCGAGAAAGTAGTACCGTTCTGACGTGGGAATCTGGCGTGGATCGCGAGTGTCATGCGGTGTACGTGGAACCCAGACCCGGCCACCTTCGCCGCGCGCCGACTCACTCATCAGCCGCAATTTATCCGCACCTGGAATGGCTGTGGGATGTACTTGGATGAATTCGCCGTTGGCGTAATGAGCACCTGCCTGATAGCAACGGCTGGCAGCGCTACCGACGCACGCCACCGACATGGTGGAGCGCCCGTAGACCAAGCCGCAGCCGCCGGACGCAATTACAAGAGCATCGGCGGGAAAGGCACGAATCACCATGCTCTCCAGGTCTTGACCCACGCAGCCGCGACAAACACCTTGGTCGTCAATAATCGGTCCCAGGAAATCCCAAAACTCGTACTTGTTAATCCGGCCCTCCGACTCCCAGCGACGGACTTGTTCATCCAGCGCGTATAGCAGTTGTTGCCCCGTCGTGGCGCCCGCGAACGCCGTGCGTTTGTAAAGCGTGCCGCCAAAACGCCGCCGGTCCAGGAAGCCTTCCTGAGTGCGGTTGAAAGTCACGCCGAGACGATCCATCAGGTCGATGATCTTGGGCGCCCAATCCGCCATCTCTTTGACCGGCGGTTGGTGCTGCAAAAAGTCACCTCCGTAGACCGTGTCGTCGAAATGCTTCCATTCGTTGTCACCTTCCTGGCGGGTTTGATCGTTAACACTATTGATTCCACCTTGCGCACAAACGCTATGGGATCGCTTAACGGGAGTCAGGCTCATGATGTCAACGTCGATACCTAATTCCGCCAGTTTCATGGCGGCACTCAGGCCGGCGAGACCGCCACCAATTATCATCACGCGAGGTTGTGAGGCCATTGTAAGTCGCAATTCCTAAGGTGGCGTTTGACGAGATGTTGATGTATCTGCCGGCGCCGCGCTGCTGCCCGTCCACGGCGAGGTGGCAACGGTGGACGTTTTACCTGTCTCAATCTCCGCAGGTTTTTTCTCTGCAGGTTCTTCCCCCACGGACTCTTCTTTGTTGCCTTCCATGGGGTGTACAACTTCGCGGTATTTGTGGCGTGTAGCCGGGCTATCCTGCAGTTCGCCGCTGGCAAGTTTGGCCTCATACATTTGTTTTTCGGCTTTTTCGGCATCTCTTTGGTTGACGCTGCTCATTCCCCATAGGGCGCTGAGGCCGACAAATGCGAGACTAACACCGAATACCGTGCACACGGCCGTGGCTTTACGCTGCGCCGCTGGGCTAACCCAAACACCCCAAGTGATCCCCATCGTCCAAATGCCGTTGGCCAGATGGAATACGCACGCCAGGATGCCGACCCCGTAAAGAATCCGCACGATCAACGAGCCAAGTGCGACGCCTGCTGAAGATGCAGCACGGTACGGGACAAACCGTTCACCGCCGAGCGGTTCGGCTACTGTCGTTCGCCACCAATCGAAGTGAAACCAACCGTGCATGTGAAAAACGTGCCAAGCAATAAAAGCGAATGCCACCATGCCGGATGCACGCTGCAGGGTGTATCGATAGTTGCTGGCGGTGGGGTAGGCACCTTGGTTTGGCAGCCCACTGCGAATAATGATTACGCCAAATATGGCGTGGAACAGGATTGGCAGAAATATGAACCCCCATTCGACGATCGGCAGCAGCAAGCCAATGCTGTGGATCGAATAGACGTTTTTTTGGAATGTCGCCGGGCTGTTCAGGACGCTGGCATTGGTCACCAAGTGGACGCACATGTAGGCCCCGACGGGAATCAGCCCACTGAGGGAATGCAACCGACGGAGCAGGAACTCGTTTCGAACGAGAAAAGATTCGGAATTTTGTGCTTCCACGGACGCGGAATTCCTTCGCAAGAGTTGTCGTAAACAGTTGGCCCAGAAGGCATTTAGTATAGGAGTGAACATATGGCTGACAACCAGACCGACACCCGCTCAGACATTAGC
>CBDUAB010000519.1:0-4204 GCA_965365045.1 uncultured Planctomycetales bacterium | reverse complement strand
TTGCCTACTATGGCGCAATCGCCCTGACCAAGCCCACCGCCGCCGAAGCCGCCACCGCCAGATTTGTCTTGGGCGTTCTTGGCACCGCTTAGTGGCAAAGGCATGTTGGGTCCACCCGTGGCTTCGATATTCTTACGCAGTACCTTCAACAGACGCCGTATCTCTCGGTGCTGACGCCAAGTTTGCAAAACGATCAAGTTCCCTTGGTACGCATGAATCGTGGCGGGACCACCAAGTTCTTCCCAGGTATTCGGTTCAATCGTACCGACGATCACGTCCATCAGTACATCAAGACTGCGCCACGGTTGTTTCGAATTCAGTAAGTCACGCACATCGTAAACGCGTGTCTGTTGCTGAGTCTCAAGACTGTCCACCGTCGAGATAATCAAGACGTTTTCCTGAAAACCGTAGTTTAGATCGTACTGTGGCAAAAGCATGTCGAGCGCTGTTTCGAGGCTGACACCGCTGATTTCAATCGTCATTTCCTCGCTTACATCAATCGCTAAATCTTCAAGCGCCTGTACGTCGACAATCACATTCACATTGTGACGTTCAGATATATCGGACGCAACTTCCTCGAGTGGCGTTTCGAAAAAATCAAACGATGTCGTCTCTTCTATCAGCCTAAGAAACTGATCCAGTCCGTCGGAGCGATCCTTCTCGGCGATGTTGTTTCGCGGCGTCTGGCCGTCGTGCACCGACCGTTCCGATGCCGCGGTGGATCTTTCTTGCGCCCGTGCCGGGTGAACCGGATACGCGGACGTTGTCGCGAATGCCAAAATGGCAACAACTCCAAGCAATTGCGCGCGCGTGCAGAAACGCATGACCTGCCCCTTTCGTTCTACTAGCTTTTGTTTCGTAACCACGATAAGTCAGAGTCGCGGCCGCCCGGTTCCGATTCCGGCGATACTGTTCCGATTCCGGCAATATAACGAACAAGGCATTTCAAAAGCAAGAAAATCGTTAGTCTCGGGAGCAGACCACCCAACGCTCGCCTTTGATGATTTCGGAGCAGAGCGTCGAGGATGGCTGGCGGTCAAGCCTCAGAGCCTCCAGCAGTCGTGATGCTGAGGGCTCGCTGAGGCTACCAGCGACCTCAGTTTTCACGTGGGCACGCTTTTTTTCATAAAAAAAACCTTAACGGCGTTGCAGACGACTCTCATCGACGTCGGCAGCAGGGCGCTGATAGAAAAAAGCACCCCGTATCATGATCAAAAGAGTCACGAACAGGACCGTTGTCAGCAGCAGTGAAAATGCCAGACACGTGCGGAAATGGTGCCGCATGAGCACAAATGCCGGCGGCACATCACTCACAGGCTCATCTCTTTCCACCGGACCAACGTCTGCGCTCGCCGCATCACGCCAGTTCTGCCAATTGCCTTGCGCTTGTTCGCTTCCATACACCGCAAGCAGATGAGAACGGGCGCAATTCATACCGAACACGACCCCGGCGACACAAGCAACGTAAAGCATGCAGGCGAGAATCCGAAACGTAACATTTCCGCGACGCTGAACCATAAGATACTGTTACGACCGTGAATACGAAATTGCAGAAGGGCCCACTCCCGCGGACCGCCAAGGGTTGAACATGGCACCTTGTATTCTAGGTAAAACACACTTCTGTAACACCGCACACCAAAAAACAAAGACCTCGGTGTACCCGAGGTCTTTTGCAGATCATCGTTAGCGCGAAGTTCTTGGCCTAAGCGCTATCGCCTTCGGCAGCGGCACCTTCTTCGACTGGAGCTTCCGGTACAACGTCCGCGGGCGGAGCTTCGACAGGAGCATCCGAAGGACTCTCGACAACTCCCGACTCGCCTTCGATCACGGCGCCGTCGGCAACAACGTCGCCACAACAGGCTGAACCGCCGCAGCCAACTGAACAACCATCACCACGACAGCTTGTCGACGCACAACAGGTCCGTGCGGATCGGCAACAGCTTACCGGCTCACAACATCGCCGAGCTCGTCGGCAGCCTCGTAACAGTCGAGGTCGGCAGGCTGGTCGGCAACTCCGCGATGCGGTCCTGCAGCGTAGACGGCCGCAGGCGTCGGCATTGTCGCCGCCGATAAATCCCGTGACCATCAGGACACAAATGGTAGTAACTAACATCATCAGATTTCTCATCTCATTCCTCCCGGAAGAAGCCTCAATGGACGCCGCTCGATACCGATTAACGACGCAGTTTACATATTATAAAGTGGGAAATATTAGTCGCATAGGAAGAATAGATAAACTACCAGAGGTAGCGGTTCTGTCAACCGAAGTAGGCGGATTTTGGCGCTTTTTTCGATTAACCGACGGCTAGGCCACGATCAGAAGCTGCCAGACTGCGATCATAAATAGCCAGTTCCGCTTCGAAAGTGTCGCTGGCTATCTTCCATGACGGCTGATCTTCGGAGTGTTTGTTGCAATGAGCGACGAAAACTCGGTGCAAGAACCGAAACATGTGGCGCGGAACACGTAGATTCCCCAAGACGTCATAGAGTCTCTGATCGGTAATCGTTTCGTCAAAAAGGCTGCGCAGCTTCGGGCTCTGTCCATCACTGGAACACGCCGCCAAACGAGCATTCGCCAAGTCATAGAGGGCTTCGCCGGTCCAATCCAATGATGGAATCATATTTTGTTTGTCGAGGCGTGCGCGTTGGTAAAAATCCCGATCCTCGCGGTCAATAAACTGAGTCAATTCGCTGGGTAGCATAAATTTGATACCGACGCCCGATTGTCGTAAAAACTTGTTGTCGAGCATTGGCCAGAGAAATGCTCGCATCAATTCGGGGGAGCCATTGATCAGATTTGGCTCATCCACACGGTCGACGAGCACGACCATGCCACAGAAGCCGAGCGTCTCGAGAATCGCTTGGAACTTACGAAAAAGACTATAACGATCATCCGTACGTTCGCGGTTTGGTAGGGGTTGCCCAGAAAGCTGCGACTTGGTGAAACGCATCAACGCACGGCTGAGCTTGTATGTTCGCGGCGGCAGCACACGCATCTTGTTGACTGTGGCCTTTGCCAATACCAAACGTCGCAGCTTACGGCAAGCGTAGGGCATCCAACCTAGAATAACGACGGCGCCGGCAAGCCACCAAATAGGGCGAGGAACGCTTCTAAAGCCGGTAGCCGTAGTGACATCATCCTCAACGGCCGGCTGCTCAGCAAAGGGTGGCAACCATTCCCAGCGGCCAAGATCAAACACAACGTAAGACAAACCAGTTAGCGACACCAAAACGACGAACCAACCTAACAGCGCTGGAAACCAAGATTTGAATGCAAAAAAACGCACCTTGCGTTTAAGACGCTTCCACCGTTCCCAGTAGGGAGCCGCTTGAGAGCAGTCGTAGCACGCTGCCAACAACATCAAATCACGACATTGATGCCGGTCGAGTTTGCGTAGCGACTTGGGGTCGATCCACAGCTCACCGGCATTTTCGGCCGAGTTCTTCTTAGAGGTCAAAACTGCATCGGTGAGCTTGGTGATGCCCAACGAAAGAATCGCGTCCATATGATCCCATAGCTGGAATTCCAGCAACGCTTTGGCCGGGCGCCGGCCTTTGCGCCCAAGGCGCTGACAAAACTCATCCAGGAATGGATTAAAGTCATCGTAATGCACAATGTAACAGCGGTTTTCAGGATGCTGTTGGTTGTAGTCACTCAGGTGCCGATCCACTTGCAATCGCAGGGCCGTTTTTCCTGAACCTTTTTCACCAAACACGATCGACGTCGACGGATCCGCCGGATTGCCAAAGATCTTGTCCCAAGAAGGGTGGTACGTGCTGTGAATGCAATACTTCTTAAAAATCGGATCCGTTTGTGCGTCTTCTTCGGCGAACGGATTTCGATCGATATCGTGGTGTTTCAAGAAGTCAGGAAGTTTCATTGCACGGCCTGGAGACTCTCGATAAATTCCTGAAACGGCTTTTCGGCCACACTTACCGTTTTGTGCGGACCGTAAAGCTTTACGAAGTAGTTTCCTTTGTCTTTTAATTCGATGATTGCGCCGAACATCCGATAGTTTTCGCGTGCGACAGCGGGACCAAACGGACCTCGAGGTCGGTCCTGAAAAGTACCGGCAACATCAACAAAATGCACCTTCTGACCGGCAATTTCCTTTTGGTTTGTCTTGGCGCGATTTTTCGTCGCGGTTCCGTCAGATTGTACGAATTGCCCTATCCAACGGTCGACGTTCGCCTCGATGCTACC
>CBDUAB010000518.1:0-4205 GCA_965365045.1 uncultured Planctomycetales bacterium | reverse complement strand
CCGAAGGAGCTGCCGCGGCGGTACCGGAACCAAGCACCCTATGGCTGGCCACCGTTTGTGGCCTCTTAACGCTTGGATTCCGCCGAAGGAAGTTAGCCAGTAAGTAGCGCACGACCTTGTCGTGTGCTCTGGTCTACGCGTAATCGAGAATCTACCACGTGATCGAGAATCTACACTGTCAAATCATGTCAATCGCGTCGTTGATCGTGCCCACGTAAAACATGGCCAGACGAAAGATCATGGCGATAATAATCAGAGCGACAATCCCCCACACGACAAAACTCGCCACTGTCGTAATGATTGACGACTGGGATCGAATTTGTTCTTCGTAGCTTGCGGCCATACGTCGCATCGTTTCGGCGAGTTTTCCTGTTTCTTCGCCAACTTGTACCGTGTCGACGAACTCCGGCGGAAACGAACCTCTGCCCCGGAGTGCATCGTTGATGGGGTTGCCCTTGGCCAGCGATGCGTCGATATCGGCTGAGTGCTCGGTGAAGTAGGGATTAATCGTCGCGTCCAACGCCATTTGAACCGCGGGACGAACCGCCGTGTGCGTTTCCGAAATCAGCGACAGTACCCAGGCGAAACGCGCAAGTCCCAACGTCCTCACAAAGTCGCCGAAAACCGGCAGGAGCGTGGCGCCGTGAATCGCCCAACCAAAGCCGGCAACTTTGCGGATCAGATGGATGGCACCGCCGATTGCCATCGTGACGATCGTGAGAAAGGCGAGATACTTGATCAACCCTGAGGTCCCAACCAATCCAAAACCAAGCACGTCCGTATCTCCGATGATGCCCAGAATCCAAATTAGCAGACCAATGATGAACAAGGCGAGGCCCAATTGGATGACTGGCCAAGCCAAACTGGTTATGAACGTTTTTTTGAGCCGCTCGCTGTGCTCGTAGTGATCTGCCAGTTGCAGGAAAGTCTTGTCCAATTGCCCCGATTGTTCACCCACACGCACCAATCTTCGCATCAGAGGTGGAAAGTAATCGTCGCATGCCTCGAGCGCGTCGAACATACTATCCCCTCGTCCGATCATTCCTCGGATATCGGCCGCGTGAGCGCCGGTTGTCGTGGCGCCCTTTTCCGCTTCTCGATCCCAGATTCGGCGGACGTCGACGCCCGCATCCAATGAAGTGCCGATGCGGCGACACATCATCGCGAGGTCTTTGAGTGGGATCCTGTTACGCTGCAAAATGCTCATGCGTGACCATCCAAAGTGCCAACTTAAGCAGGACTTGTCTGAATCGCTTCCTTTCGGTCTAACATCTTTCTCCTTCGGCCACAATTCAGCCGCCAAAAACGGGTCGCGGGAAATCTGCTACAATCATCGTTTTCTCTTAGGACTGGTGCATCAATAAGTGTTGTAGGACAGGTTTTCAACCTGTCCAGACAGGATACAATCCTGTCCTATCTCGACGGCGACACCTATTGATGTGCCGATCCTTGGCACCCACGTAGATTGAAGCAACGGTGAAGAACCCTCGTGCTTGGGACACATTGGCCATTGTCGGCGTCGGCCTGATTGGTGGCTCGATTGGCTTGGCGGCTCGCCAGCGAGGCCTGGCGAAGCAGGTTGTCGGCATCGGTCGGCGACGGAGTTCTCTGCAAATTGCCAAACGGATCGGTGCTGTCACGCGTACGACGACGCGGCTTGCCGGGGGCGTGGCCGATGCCGATGTTGTAGTTGTTTGCACGCCCGTGGATCAGATCGCCGATCACGTTTGCGAAGTTGCCACGCATTGCGATTCCCGTGCGTTGATCACCGACGCCGGCAGTACGAAGGCTGATCTTGTGCGGGCGATTGAGAGTCGAGTACCGAAGAAGACTCGTTTCGTCGGTAGTCACCCGCTTGCCGGAGCCCATCAGGCTGGCCCACGTGCTGCTCGCGCGGACTTGTTCGTGGACCGGTTGGTTGTCGTCACACCGACACAGCGCACTGCGCCAGCGGATGTGACAGCTATCCAGCAGTTCTGGCGCCAACTTGGCGCAAATGTTACAACGATGTCCGTCAAGGAACATGATGCGGCCTTGGCGGCAACGAGCCATTTGCCACATATCGTAGCCGCCTCGCTGGCCAACGCGACGCCCGAGGAGGCGCTGGGCCTGGTCGCCGGCGGCTGGCGCGATACAACGCGTATCGCAGCCGCCAAACCTGAACTGTGGGTGCCGATACTACGGCAAAATCGCGCCCACACCTTGAAGTCGCTTGCCAAGTTTGAGAAAGTGCTCGCTTCCTTTCGCCGGGCATTGGACGAGGATGATTTTGCCCGGCTGCAACAGCTCTTGGAAGCAGGAAAACACAATCGTGACGCTGTGGGAAATTGATATCTATCCCGCCGAGGGAGTGCCGGACCGCGTCGCCGAACGAATTGCCGCCGACGCTGCCGATCTGGGCATTGATTCCCAGCTAACGATGCGCGCAGGGCACGGCTATCTCGTTCAGGGTGAGATCTCGCCAGAGCAGGTCGATCGGCTGGCACGCGAATTGTTTGCGGATGAGATCGTTGAGCAGACGGTCATTGCGCCGGTCGGCGATAAGGTCTTGTCGAAATTCACGGGGGGCGCGGCGCAGCTAGTGCACGTCATGCCCAAACCGGGTGTCATGGACCCGGTCGCCTCCAGTGCGTTGGCAGCGATCGCGGAAATGCGAATCCCCGTACACGCCGTACGTACACTGCGGAAATATTGGATATCGGAATTGTCCCCCGAGCAGCTCGATGGCGTTTGTCAAAGACTTTTGGCGAACGACTCGATCGAGCAAGTTGTCGTGGGACCGCTCACGATGGATCAGCTTGATTTGGGCAGCACATACGCGTTCGAGTTGGTGCACGTACCGCTGCGCGAATCAGACGACGAGCAACTGATGGAGCTAAGCAGAACGGGCCAGCTCTATTTGACTTTGATCGAGATGCGCACGATTCAAGCGTACTTTCGTGAGCTCGATCGAGATCCGACCGATGTCGAGCTGGAGACGATTGCCCAAACTTGGAGCGAACACTGCAGCCACAAGACGCTTGCCGGCCGCATCGCATATCGCGATGAAAATGGCCAGCGGCAGTTCACGAACATGCTCAAGGAAACCGTGTTCGCGGCAACACAACAGATTCGCCGGTCGCTCGGTGATGACGACTGGTGTGTTAGCGTGTTCGAAGATAACGCTGGGATTATTCGTTTTGACGACGACCACAACGTTGCCTTCAAAGTCGAAACGCATAATCATCCTTCGGCCCTTGAGCCCTATGGTGGGGCCAATACGGGGATCGGTGGTGTCATTCGTGATGCACTGGGAACCGGTCTCGGTGCCAAGCCAGTTTGCAACACCGATGTGTTTTGCTTTGCGCCACCAGACACTCCAACTGACGAATTGCCGCCAGGAGTATTGCATCCCAAACGTGTCATGAAAGGCGTTGTCGGAGGAGTGCGAGATTACGGCAATCGGATGGGCATCCCGACGGTGAACGGTGCGATCTACTTTGATCCCCGCTATCTGGGTAATCCGCTCGTGTATTGTGGGACGGTGGGCATTCTGCCCCGCGACAAGTCGCACAAGAAGCCGCAGCCCGGTGATTATGCCGTTTCGATCGGCGGCCGTACGGGACGTGACGGGATTCACGGCGCGACGTTCAGCTCGGCGGAGCTAACCAGCGAAAGCGAGTCTTTGTCCGGTGGCGCCGTGCAGATCGGCAACGCGATCACGGAAAAGATGGTGCTTGACGTCATGTTGCAGGCGCGCGACCGTGACCTCTACACCGCAGTGACCGACTGCGGCGCCGGAGGATTCTCCAGCGCGGTTGGCGAGATGGGTGAGAAGATTGGTGCCGAGGTGTGGCTAGAAAAGGCGCCGCTCAAGTACGAAGGCTTGAGCTACACCGAAATCTGGATTTCCGAGGCACAGGAGCGCATGGTCTTGTCCGTTCCGCCGGAAAACTGGGAGGCGTTCAACGCTTTGTGCGCGGCGGAAGGTGTCGAAGCGACGATTCTCGGCAAGTTCGTACCGACCGGACGCTTGCAATTGAAATACCACGACACGATCGTGGCGGACATTGACATGAAATTTCTTCACGACGGCCGTCCGCCGGTCATTCGTGAGGCGAGCTATGAACCGGTTCCGCCGCGGGAGATTTCATTGTCGCGAGACTTCGATGCGACGAAGGCGCTACTGGATGTGCTGGGGACGCTCAATGTCGCGAGTAAGGAAT
>CBDUAB010000517.1:0-4209 GCA_965365045.1 uncultured Planctomycetales bacterium | reverse complement strand
CCGAGCTTGCCTAGGCAAGCTCGGGCGGCGGCGGACGTCATTCGTTTTGTGCTTTCTGGTTGTGATCATCGCCCCACGGAGACAAGCTCACGTGGTGGCCAACGCAAACGACACGTGCGCAATGGTTTAGGTCAGCTAAAGCTCAAAACTGTCGCTGTCGTTCTTAGTTCGACATAAAAAAAGCTCGCCACATGGCGAGCTTATGTCTATTGTCAATGCCGTGGAGACTATCGCCGACGAACGGCCAGGGCGAACAACCCAAACACCAACAGCAAGGCGCTGCCTGGCTCGGGCACTGCCGCGGCGGATGATGCGGCGGCGATCGACTTTTGCCAGTTGAGACCAACAGCATTCAGGTCAGCGGCGGCGACCGTACCGTCGCCGTTGAAATCGCCCTCGCTATATCTGTCTTGGGCTTGCTGCCAACTGAGACCAACCTTATTAAGGTCCGCCGAGTTGATTGTTCCATCGAGATTTGCGTCGCCTCGGAAGTACGGCTCCGCCCAGCCATTTTCGGTTGCCGCGACAGATCGCCACTCGTCAATGTCACCCCCATCCACCGTACCACTTCCATCAATGTCGAGGTTCAGATCGTTAGTGCCCGCGACCATATCTATTGTTATCATGTCAATGTCGGTGATGTCGCAAACTCCATCACCGTCGAAGTCACACGCGATCGTCGGAGGTCCCGTTACATTCACGCCCGTGAACAGCGTACCGAAACTCTGCGTCCCAAGCTCAACTTCACCAAAATCCGCGGCATCCAGCCCGGCGGCATAGGTTGCAATTTGATAAATGCCTTGATCGACACTATCGCCGGCCACCGCGCTGCCAGCTCCCACCCATTGTTCTTTGCCGTTGAAGTACTGCTGTACCCAACCCATTACGCCGTCACCGTTAGACCCATCCCCCCAGCGATCGATGCTCATGGCCTGAGGCCCCTCGATCAACAGCGAGATCATATCGGCACCGTCAGTGGTCACGCTCAACAACCCGTCATCGGGATTGTAGTCGATGTTGGGAATGTTATTGCCGAAGATATCGTCCGCATGAACCGGCGCGACAAGAGCTACGGCAGACAAAATAGCGACGAAACAGCAAAACGATCTGTGCATTATTGGTTCCTTAAAGCTTTTGATCGCAGCGATTCGAAATAGCTGCACTGAGTGCCCGACCGATGAGAACCGGCATGGCACCTCCATTACCCCTGGTTTATCGTAACAGCCGTTTGCAATGAATTCAAGGAATTCACCGGATTTAACCCCTTCGTTTGGCCGGATTACCGCCAAAAAAGCCCGGTCCGGACACTTCGGACGGGGTTTTGGGGCAGAACGATTGGAAAAGAATGAATCGCTCGCACCCAATCGCCGTACACAGAGATTCTCGCTCGGAGAGCTACGACCCATCCGCAATCAAGGTTGTGTTTGCCAGTCAACTTTCCACGGATGGGCAGTCCGTCCCAGCGCAAGGACGCCATTCGTCCAATACAACGCTGGCCAAGTCGTTGGAGAATTGCCTGAAAATGAACGGTTGAATCACGACTTGGCCAATCCATACTACTTGACCGCAAAGTGCTGCCAGACGGCACGCATCTCTTGTGCGTCCGAGGTGCGGCGCTCCATTAAATCCGACCTGACTTCATCGTCGTATGTGGCTACCGTGTCAGTTGCCGGTGGCGGTCGACAAATCGTGGTAGCGATCGGCGTCGGGATTGTTCAGCGTGACCGACCGGCCGTCCGCCCACTTGACCGTCAAGGATTCTACGCGTTCACGATCACGGAGCCCAAAATGTACCACGGGCGCATGCTGAGCCGTGAAGGAGTCGCCGGTCACGACCCGAGTGATCTGCGGACGATCACCCGAATTGACCGTCACCATGGCGCCGATGGCCGACCCGCCCTCCGCGGAGTCGCGGAGGCGGACGCCGATCCAATGATGACCTGTCTCCATCGTGTTACGCAGTACCTTCAGACGGTAGGTTTCCCGGTTCCCTCGGATCTTATACTCGGTGACGAGCAGATCGACCCGTCCATCACCGTCCAGGTCGTCGGTTACGACGGCTCGACTATCGGCCTCGAAAGCGACCCCCATCAGCCACGCGACGTCGACGAAGTTCGTGCCACCCCGGTTCATCAGCAGCTTGTTGTGCTCATAGCCATTCCAGGAAATCTTGCCGGAATCCAAGTCGCCGTTGATGGCACCAAACATCTCTCGCACGTCCTGATCAAAGCCCGTTGGTTCAAGGTAAATATCGTGTCGCCAGAACTTCGTGCAGTAGTCCTGGCATGACTCGCCGGAACGATGGCCGTTGGCAATATAGATGTCACGGTCTCCATCGTTGTCAAAGTCGAAACTGCTGCAACCCCATGACCAACCCGTCCGAGCAACCTGATTGTTGAATTTGGGGATCGTGAATCGATCGCTGCCGGAATTGAGATACATCCGATTACCATAGCCCATGATCGGACGCATCTCCTGGAAACGCCGATGGCTTTCGAGTCCGAGCCCCAGTTTACTGAGTCGCCGCGCCGTCGTGCTGGACATGCCGACCACGTAAACGTCGAGCTTTCCATTGCGATCGTAGTCGGCCAGCGAGTAGCTCATGCCAAAAGTGTGACGTTCGGGCAGAACTCTGGCAGTGACATCGATGAATCGGCCTGTTCCATCGTTGTGGTAAATGTCCACGCCGGAAAAGTCGCTGATCACGATCAAGTCGACGTGCCCGTCGTCGTTCAAATCCACAAGCGATCCGGCATACGTGCGGCGACGTGCCTTGGCGGTGAGCCGCGCGTGCTCCGTTCCGTCGGTGAACTTGCCCGTACCATCATTGATCAGCAGGTAGTCGGGGAAGCCGTCGTTCGCGTCGTAATAGGGTCTGGGCATCTGTCCCATGACATACGGAGGCATGTACTGGCCCAGCCAAAGGTCGAGGTCACCGTCACCATCGACGTCTCCAGCACTGAAGACCTGCGGCCGATCGAACCGGATTTTGCAGACCCGTTCACTTTTCTGCTCAAAACGTCCGTTCTCATCGACCTCATAACGATGGAGCAGGAAGTCCCTTCCTATACAGACGTAATCGGGGCGACCGTCACGGTCGAAATCGGCGACAATACCGCTCATCAGCGAACCGACAGACGGCTTGAGAAACTGCTCTTTGGAAAACGCGCCAGCGCCCAGGTTGCGATAAAGGACATTGGACTCACCGAGCATGATCTCCGAGAGTCCGTCACCATCCAAGTCATAGACAATCAAGGGTTGGGCTCGCGCCGGCCTCGCTTCGCCCTGTGGGTCGATCGAGACCGACTCGAAGGCAACCGGAGCCTTGCGCCCCCAACGTTTCAAATCGATCACGCGAATCGAGCCAATGACTGGCTCAGCGGGCGAGGAGTTGGCCGTCCAGCGGACCTGCAGTTTTCCACGAAAAACGATGCGCTCGTCGGGACCTGTCACATGGAGCAGAAAGCTGATCAAGGAAACGGCTGCGCTGTCTGTACCCGCCGGTTGGAACTCGCTGTGGTGCCACTCGCTTTCGTGTAACCGGTAACCGGCCGACTGCAGCTCCGCAAGCCACTGGGCAAACTCTGTCTGGTCCAACCACTTTTCGGCCGCGCCTGATGCAATGCCCTCGCCATCCGCAATGTCGACGCCGTAGGTCGTTTCCAAAATGTCGTAGTCCAAAGATTGCTCGGTCTTGGACTCTGGAATGGCGATCCGATTCAGCCGGACCGTCTCGAGCACATTGAAACGGTGGCCATTTGCCCGCAATGCATCCCACATTGACATGAACACGTGCTCGTATGCCTGGGCATCGACCTCTGGCTTCCAGACGTTCTTGTCGCGTCTGTCGCGCTCGTCGATTAGTTTCCGCGCCCTCGGCGTCAGCCCTGACCGATCTGGCTTACCAGCTTTGGCATCGGCCTGCGGATTCGACGTGCCCCGGCCGTCGTGGTTGGACCGGTTAGCTCGCTCAGGTCGTGCCTGTGCAATGCGTACGACATCTGGCTGGGGTCCGGCGAGTGGCCTACTAGATGTTTCGCCGGAGCCGGACAACTTTCCTCCGGCCAGGCTGGTTAACAAGAGGACGGCCGCGACGGACACCAAGGCGTTTCCCATGGGACGGTATCTCGGCATCTAATGGAAAACTCCCGTTCTGACGAAGCCTAACGAAACAACGGACGCAACCTCACAGTCGCGCCCGTTGCGGAT
>CBDUAB010000516.1:0-4211 GCA_965365045.1 uncultured Planctomycetales bacterium | reverse complement strand
GCTGTTCTGGCTCCAGGTTTTTCTTCCGCTCGCCGACGAGCCCCTGCATCTTTTGTATGTCGGCCGACGACGAGTCGTTCAGTTCCCTGGCGCTTGCCAACAGCGATGTTGCTTCCTCGAAAAACGGGCCCAAGCTCTCCAGTTTCGGTTCCGGAGGCAACGCGCCCAACCGGTTTTGGAAATCGGCCAACTGATCTTGAAGGACGATGACCCGGCGATCAATGAGTTCAAATTGTCGCACGAATGAATCGTCGAGCTCAAACTCGACATCTGGGGGAAGACCAAGCGGTTCTTGTTTATAACCGTCCAGTTGATCTTGATAACCAGTCCGCTCTTGCCCCAGGTTGGCCCGTAGAGTCTGGATGCTTTGTCGGAAGTTGTCCACTTGTGTAAGATCGATCAGTCCGCCCCGCAGGTTCGCTTCCAGCAACGTCAGCGTGCGTAGCTGAAGGCTGAGACTGTACTCGTCGTTGCGAATCTGCTGCCCGCTTTGCAACAGGCCGATAAAACCACCCACGTTTCCAGCACCACCGCCCGCGAGGCCAGTGACAGAGGCGGCACCGCCACCGCTACCGCCACCGAAACCGAAGAAGCCAAAACCCGAAGCGCTTGCGATACCACCTTCACCACCGGCGCCCGACCCCGTAAACGACGTAAGCCCCGTTCCTCCAAAACCACCACCAGGTCGACGGACTGCGCCACCCCCGCCTCCTCCGACGGCGACGGAGGTATAGAAGCCCTGACGGAAGAGTTGAAAGTTGCGAAGGTTCGCCAACATGGCGCGTTGAGTTCGTGTCAGGCGTTCTAACGCAATGACGCGCCCACCGTTGCGCAACAGCGGTTGCACCAAAGCGAAATCGAGTATTGACAAGTTACTGTGCGTGTTTGCGCCGGCGAACTGCCAGGTCAACTGATTGGCAAGGCCAATCAGCAAAGTCCCAGCCGTCGCGAATTGGCGGCTGATGCCAAAATTGGAATCCACATCGAGTATGTTGGACTCGCCCGCGCCCACAAAGCGGTCCCGGCCCAGGTGTTCGTACGTGGTGTCGATCCCGCCGACGAACTGCGTTTCGAACGCGAAGCGCTCCGTGCTGACATCGATCGCTGTAAGATAAAGTTCTTCTAACTGTCCCTGGTAGTTTGGCGAATGCATATTGGCAAGCGTCAGCGCACTTTCCACGTTGAGCACGATCTTTCCGTCATCGGTCAGTGGCACATATTCGCCGAGACTCTCTCGCCAATAAGGATTCTCGAATTGATTGGTGACGCCATCGGCAAGCCAGTGCTTGTATCCCCTCATGCCCCATATGCACCTCATGAATCGGTGCGATGCGGGGTCGTCGACCGGCATCGGCGGACGTTCAATGTCCTCCGGTACGTAGTAGCGGCTGCGCGGATCGGGCTCGATTGAGAAGTTGGGTTGAGCCCAGCGCGGATCTCGGGAGCTTTTTGCGATCGTACAGCCTAAGTCGCGATCGACCTGCAATCGGTATTCCTCCAGCGAACACCCAATCAGGCCGGTAGTGGACACGAGGAAGAGCAGCAACGCGCGCGATGGTGAACCCTCCGTCATCGGTATTTCCGTGATGCTGCGCCCCGAATGGATGCAAAGACCTGGGCCGTGGAAATCCCTGCACTTGTGCCTCAACTCGTTCCATCGAAAATCGATGCGGCGCAGGGTTAATCCAATTGCGCAAAATTTGACGGCTTACAGCGTTGCTAGCTGCATCGCATCACACGCCGACTGCCATATTGAGCAACATACTTTGCAGCATGCGCAGCCCGATGAATACGACGATAGGCGAGATATCAATCGTACCCAGGCGTGGCATGGCCCGGCGAACCGGCTCCAGCACTGGTTCGGTGGTTTGGTAGAGGAACTGGACGATTTGATTGGAGCGGTCGACGTTCGGAAACCACGAAAGGAGGATGCGAGCTAGCAACACAAACGAATAGAGTTGGATGAGGGTAGCCAAAAGCCGAATAATGTTGC
This sequence comes from uncultured Planctomycetales bacterium, assembly GCA_965365045.1. GTDB lineage: Bacteria > Planctomycetota > Planctomycetia > Pirellulales > Pirellulaceae > CBDUAB01. The sequence continues at coordinate 2,218 of CBDUAB010000516.1, read as the reverse complement.
CCAGCATTTTTAAATTCTCTCGTTAGTCGCGGTGATTTCCCGTCAAACAGTCTAAGCAATTCAAATCGCCTCAGCGACTAAAGATCCGCGTCCCGTCGGTGCCCAGTTTACTCGCTTGTACGATACGGGCGATCGCCGCGGAGATTTTATCGCCGCCAACAGCCGACGGCTCGATGGGGCTGAGTTCTGAATAATCGCTTGGTTCGGTGCAAATGCATCGCAAATCCAGCACCGAAACACCGAATTCGATTGCCATGAGGAGAATGACGTCGTTATAGATTGGCAGCGACGACTCAATTATCTGTCGCATGAATGGATCGCTGAAAGGCGGTTGGTCGTAGATTGTACAAACCAACGACGGCAATTCTTTTTCTAAAACAGCCCCCAGCATGTGCCGGTATTCTTGGGCAAAGCGTTTGCGAAGGCGTGACAACTCGACCAGTGCTGCCCCGACGTTGTCGACTGGTTGCTCGAGGATGTCGGATTGCCGCAACGCATCGTTTCCGCCGACGCTGATGATCAAACAGCTCGTATCGCCAGGTATACCATCCAACTGCCCTCGAACGTCCGCGGTTACATCCCCGTCAACGGCGAGCAGGGTTACTTGCCAGCCGTGCGGTAGATGCCTCTGAACCTGTTCCGGGACCGAGGGTTCGCCCGGAACGTAGCTGCCATTGTCGAAGATTGAATCGCCCAACAAAACGACGTGTTGCTTTTCCAATTTCATGGCATGTTCCGCGGCAGATGATCGCGAACGATCGACAGCACGGAATCGTGCAAGACGCCGTTGCTTGCCAGCACACTGGTGACCGATAACGGCAGCGGCTCGCCGGCGCAATTCGTGATGCGGCCACCGGCTTCTTCGACAAATAGCCGCCCGGCTGCGAAGTCCCACGGTGAAAGCTGGTATTCAAAGAACGCGCCGACTTGACCACTGCCTACCAGACACAAATCCAACGCGGCAGTCCCGAAGCGTCGTATCCCATGGATATTTCTTTCGAATAACTCGCCAATCGCAGCTAATGTCGACCGCATCATCTCGCCACGATCATAGTAAAAACCAACGCCGACCAATGACTCAGTTAAGTCCTTGTGAGCAGCGACTTGGGCGCGTTGGCCATTCACAAACGCACCCGCTCCACGCTGGACGACATACCAGTCGTTACGCACCGGATTAACGACGACGCCACAAATGGCCGTGCCTTTTTGATAGTAGGCAATCGATACGGCGAAGTGAGGAATGCCGTGAATGAAATTGGTGGTGCCGTCGAGAGGATCGATCACCCACAGGTGGCCGGCGTCGCTGTCGGCCGTGTGGGTTTCTTCCGCTATAAAAGCATGATCTGGATATGACTCGCGAATGATTTCGACGATTGCCTTCTCGGCGGCGAGGTCGGCGTCGGACACAAGATTATACGTCTCGGCGGCGTTTTCCTTGGTATGTACGGAAAAGCCGTCGCGGTAGTAGCCCGTGATGATCTCGGCGGCGATCTGAGCCGCATGCCTCGCTACACTAAGCTCCGGCGAAAAAGTGAAATCAGACGAAGAAGGCAACTCTTTCGAAGGAGGTTTGTTTGACACGCGGATAACACTCACGCCAATTGAAGTTCAAAAGCATCCGCGGCGATTTGAGTTGCCTGCGAATTACGATCCGTGCTGTAATAATTCCCCATCACGAGCACGTCCATGTCCGTTCGCAGGAAACACGAAATCGCTTGCTCAGGACTAGCGACGATTGGCTCCTGTCGATTGAAGCTGGTGTTTAACACGACGGGCACACCCGTGATTCGCTCAAACTCACGAATGACACCATGGTAACGAGGGTTGGCTTCCGCGTCGACGGTTTGAATGCGACCCGTGTGGTCCGCGTGTACGGCCGCGGGAATCATCGCCTCTTTGCCAGGCACGACTTTGGGTGCCATGGTCATGAAGGGATCCGCCTGATCAAACTGAAACCATTCGCTAATCCGCTCACGCAGGACCGCTGGGGCGAACGGCCGAAAAGGTTCGCGATGTTTGACACGGCGGTTCAAGATATCTTTCATCTCGGCACGCCGTGGATCGGCCAATATCGAACGATTTCCCAGTGCGCGCGGACCGATCTCAAATCGCCCCTGGAACCAGGCGACGATTTTGCCATTGGCAAGATCAGCGGCGACGCGCCGTTGCAATTCTTCGTCGGGTAAGCGTTCATTCCGCATGCCCATGTGATCCAGTG
>CBDUAB010000515.1:0-4225 GCA_965365045.1 uncultured Planctomycetales bacterium | reverse complement strand
GCAACCATCGATGCGTTGTTGGTGAGCCTGGGCTGAGCCAAGCTGAGCACGTAGCATAGGCGGCTCGCCCGCGAGGATTGCAAATTCCCTCCTGTGCGATGGTCGAATTGTCGTCACCGTGAGATCGTGCCAGCTTGCTTTGACTTGGTGGCACCTCATCCAGCCTTCGAAACGGCCACGGAAAGAATGGCGTCGCCTATTTCATTTGCGTCACTACCCGCTATGTCGGCGCATACAAGCTTCTAGCCAAAGATAAAAAAACACGATCGTCCAGACAAAATGATACATGTGCTCCGGCATGGGAAGACCGGCTGCGAGGCGATCGCGAATCTTTTGCAGGTTGTGACCGATGCCCCAGGATTGAGCGCTGATCGTGTCAGATTTCAACGCTGAGTCGAGAATTGATACAAATTTCGGGTCGGAGAAATACTCCGCCGCTGGCACCGTGAAACCGCTTTTCCTGCGATACACCATGTCATTCGGGACGACATCCGCCAGTATTTTTTTGAGGATCGCCTTGGGTGATCGATTTTCATCGATCCAGCGCTCACTCGATAGCGCCAAACGGGCAATTCGCATGTCCATAAACGGATAAACGATTCTCCGGTCGTGGGAGTCAAAAAGCGACGCGTTTTTTTGCGCAAAGATGTTGGCAGTGCCAAGGATCAAATCGATCGCCGGCAATCGGTATTCAAGCCCAACCGGCAAACCCGTGCTGTCAAGCCAAGTCTCAATATCCTCCGCGACCGATTGGTACTGTCGCTGGGAAACCTGGAAGGCAATATCGCGAAGCGGGTTACGGGCAATCGCGGCGGCGGGCGCATGCATTTGAGATGACCGACGACAGATTCTCAGCAGAAATTCAGCCCGCGACGGACGCAACCAAATACTATCCAGTGGGTATGGCGCAGCGAGAAACTGGCGTAGCAACCGGGGAATTCGGTAAAGTCGCCGGCCACCCGCAGCTTTGGGAAACATGCCAAATATTGCATCGGCCCCAGTGCCGTCGATCACTACTCGAGACGGCGCGAATCGCTGTTGAACGGCACGTGACAGCCGATAAGTTGGCAGCGCTGAATAATCACCAAAGGGAGACGAGTACGCGGCCGCCAATTCCGCCAAGAAGTCACGGTCCACAGTGCGAGAGGAGTCCACGCGAGTAAACTCCAGCCCAAGTTGCTTTGCCATCTGTGCCGCCAACGCCGACTCCGCATCGTCGTGGTCGAGAGCGTAATTGACCAGCGTTGTCTTTTTCCAACCCAAGGCGGCGGCTCGACTTGCAATCACGCCTGAGTCTACTCCGCCGCTAAACAATATGATCGGATCCTGGTTGGGACATGATTCGATCAAAATGCGATCCAGCAAATCAACGAGGACGCGCGTCATTGCATCTTTGTCGATTTCGTGTGCGCTCGTCTCCGCGTTGAAACTGGCATTTGAACCCAGCTCTTGGATGCCCGTCGTATTACAATCCAACTCGAACTCTTTCCCTGGTACAAACCGCGTGACGCCCTGCCAAGGACTACTCGGAGGCACAACGGCACCGAATTGGTACAGCCCATAGATTGCCTTTTCGTCCAATTGATCGTCGGGACGATACAATCGACGTAGATCGCTTGAAATCAATAACTCGGATTGCTCCCGTCGGTAATACAATTGTTCCGTCGACGTCAGCGGGATATCAATGTGCACATGGGATGCATCGCGGCGTGACAGCCGGATCGAACCATGGATCATTGGATAATCGTCGACGACAGTGCTAGCCGGAACGTCGGCGTCATCACTGACCGGGTCCGACTTAGGAAAAGAAAGAAAAATGGGACCCATGTTGCATAGACCGTTCGATACGATGGAAGCTCATTTCAACAAAAGACTAGCAGGACGGTCTGTCTCAAGAAATTGGCGTACGCACACTGTCGCGCAGCACACAGGTCACCGATCCGGGTGCACCAGTACGATGATTGGGTGAATGCCGCGGGCACCCAGTTGTGAATCGTACAGTGGATCGGACCAGGCATCTTGCTGTCGTATCTCACTGCGCAGCAATTTTAGTTCCTGTTGTCCCGCAAAATAGACAAAGGCCGCGATCAGCCACAGCATCGGATTGAGGAATCCGGCAACGACAAAAACGACTGCCATTAGCTGACCGACGCGAACCGCCCAATCCGTAGCGACATAATAGGGACTCCTGAGGGCCAGTAAAGCGCGTAATACGCGACCGCCATCCATGGGAAATGCCGGTAACAAATTGAACAGGATCATAACGACGTTAAAGGCTAGCATGCGGCCCAGAAGTGCTCCGCCAAACGTCGATACGGGCGCGAGCAACTCCAATCCCCATCGCGTACCCACAAGCGGTAGCAATAGCAGCACAATCAAGACGTTTACGGCAGGCCCAGCAAGGGCGATGAACAATTCATGCCAGGGATTGCGCGGGATGCGTTCCAGTTGAGCCACACCGCCAATCGGCAGCAAGACAATCCCGTGCGTTTTGATACCGACGGCTCTGGCGGCAAGTGCGTGTCCGAGTTCATGAAGGACAACGCATGTAAAGGCCGCCAATACGAACGCCAATTGCGCGGCGATCCCCAGAACCGACATGCCAGCTGACGCCGCGGCGAACACTACGACGGCCAACAAAACAAGAAAACTCCAATGGACGGCAAGGTCTATGTCTGCAACCCGCCCGATCTTCCACGTACGTAGCATCAGCCTGCTCCCAGTTCCCAAGCGTCTTAATCGCCGTACTCATTTTTACGTACCGAGATTGATTAATGTTCGAAAACAATATCGAAATAGCTTGATAGCATGCGTTTCGACACGGTTTTGCGGGTATTTAGGGTGCTGAGTCATCTCGCTCTGAATCGCCGACGCGAAACAGACACTCACCGATTCATGATCACTGTCGACACTCCGAGCATTTCCGGCGGTTGTCCAGGTGCAGTCCACCACGCGTAGGTCAGCGTGAGCCCTGTGCTTGACGCCCCGCGTTTCTGTAGCCCAACATGTATTGTCGTGCAGGCGTCCCGCCTGCTTGCAGCAGCCGAAACGGTTGCAACACAATTGGGGAAGTAATTGTCTTACAAGTTCGTAGTGAGGCCTCGCATGATAAATCTCGAACTCACTGGTTTTCTCGCCGAACACACGAGACTCACGCGACGGTACTTCCTCCGCTACGGCACGGCCGGTGTGGCCGCGATGAGTGTGCTGCCGCTGATGGCCAGCGGAGGCGAACGTGACCGCGCACTACAGAAAGCTCTGGACAATCTAGAAACCTGGCTGACAAAACCTGACGACTTTGGTGACGTCTCGCGAGGCGATCCGATACCACATTCTCTCGACGAAGCCAAACGCAATGAAGTCGGCCTGACGCGCGACACCTGGAAACTCGAAGTCGTCAGCGATCCCGATAATATGGCTCGGTTGCGAAACCCCCTGACGGAAGAGGACAACACGGCCTTTACCTTTAAAGATTTGATGAAGCTGGCCGAGAAGCATGCAGTTCGCTTTCCCAAAGTGATGACGTGCCTCAACATCGGCTGCCCTTTGGGTAACGGAATCTGGGAAGGTGTTCCGATGCGCGAAGTGCTCTGGCTGACGCAGCCCAGCCGGGACCTGCGTCGGGTCTTCTACCACGGGTATCACAACGATGACCCGAAGCAGATGTTTCGCAGTTCGCTGCCGGTCGGACGCGTGCTCGAGGATTTGTACGGTCTACCGCCCGTCATTATCTGCTACAAACTTAACGGCCAATGGCTGACGCCCGAACGGGGTGCTCCCGTACGGATCGTCGTTCCGGAAGCATACGGCTTCAAAAGCATCAAATGGCTGTCGCACATTTTTTTGTCGAACCGGTGGAACGCGAACGACACGTACGGCGAGCAGAACAACGATGTCGACAGTCCGCTGAAGACTTTCTGCGAGACTATCTCGGTTCCGGAAACCGTTAAGCCCGATCAGCCGATCCCCGTGACTGGCTACGCACAAGTCGGCATCTCGGGTCTGAAGATCGTGCAGGTCTGGATTCAGAACAACGAAGAGGAACTGCCCAGCGGCGACAAGTACTTCACAAAGGCCCCCTGGCGTAACGCCGAGATTCTCCCGCCCCCGAAAAGCTGGGGCGGCGGCATCGCCGACGATCGCATTCCGTCGCCGACTTACGGGTTCGACCCCACGACAGATCGGAAGAGCACACGTCTGAACTCCAGTCACGCCAATATCTCGT
>CBDUAB010000514.1:0-4229 GCA_965365045.1 uncultured Planctomycetales bacterium | reverse complement strand
CCACGAACGATCTCACCGCCTCTGATGTTCAAGGCATTGAGTGCGGACGGGGGTGCCGCCTGATTCGTCCAGACGCGATAGTGGTCCACGTTTCCCGGTGTTTGCACGGCGTAAACGCCGCCAGTTAGGTTGCGCGCAACGAAATGACCGTGAGTGTCTGTGACGGTTCGAGCGACCAATTGGCCTTCTCGATGGAACTGAATCGGAGTATTAGGACTTTGATAACCATTTGCACCTACGATTGTACCCCGCAATGTTCCATCCGGGCCGAGTGAGACGTCGTCGATCACCGATCGAGCTGCCACGCTGGCTGGATTAGCGCCGATTACTGTCGTCGGTAAGGCCATTCCAAAGATGGTCAGCCACATCGTGCCCATCCGTAGCACCGTTGAGAGTTTCATTTACTTGCACCTATTCAAATCCGTTGATTGTTTTACCGGTGATTCTGGTCACCGCAACGTAACGTGTGATCTTGCGGTGACACCATGAAATTCGGCGTCTCTGCAGAGTCGCTTTATGTTTTTACCGCGGCGCCGAAATGAACCGATTTCGTCAACCATGGCGCTTGTGCGGCGGCCAAGCGCCCGGCGGTTCGACGCTAGCTTCGAGAGTGACCCGGCTGTAAAAGAAAGCTCAAATGGCCATGCTATCGAAGATCCCGGCGGCGAAAATGTTGGGCGAAAACTGCGTTTAGGTTCTCAAAGGCTGCCAATTGTTGACTGATAGGATTTGCCAATTGGCCGTCTTGTAGCGATTTGAGAAAGATTAACAGCACTTCGTTCGCAGCGGCTGGACCGTGCAACATGAAATGCACCCAGGCCCAGGATTCCCGATATTCACGAGCGCCCATTCCATCCAGCGATCGAATGTCCTCTAAACGCCGTAACGAGGGCGTCTTCATCCAGTAGAACTTGGGTCGCATTTTACTGTGATGCGGATTACTGGTTTTTCTTTCGTGTCGTGAAACTTCAAAGTATTCCGCCAAGCCTTCATCCAGCCAAAGCGGCGCCGGAATCATGCACGCATGCAAGATGGCGTGTGTGCATTCGTGGCGTAGATCGACAGGCAATGCGGGGCTGTCATATGCAAATACGTTTCCGGGGCTATTCGATTTTATGAACATTGCCCGTCGGGGAGTGATGTGGGGAAAATAGCGCCGCATGTAACTTGTATATGAGTTCTTGTCGTGAAACAGATAGACGTGGATCGGTTCTCGCGGAGCGCCGATTTTCAATTGTGTCTGCAAGTCGGATTGCAGTTGTGCCAACTCTGAAAAGAGCGGTTCCCTGCTGGCCAGGGGAAAATCGGCATGAATGACAAAAGGGCCTTTGATGATGCGATGCGGCCAATCGGCGGCGGTCACGGGCGCCACTAATTGCCCGCAAAGCACAAGCAACATTGCGGCGATGCAGACCGCCAGTTGGTCGGAGGAGTGAAGATTAGGTTGCATGGGCAACGGCTTTTCCTTCATACCGAGGTGTCATGCGGTCTTACGTAAGCCGAACCAACGACTTCTGGCCCGCACGGGAGGCGATACGAGATTCAATTCCAAGTCCTGTCCACTGGCGACGGCATGCGGATTGTGGCAGCAAAGAGTTTCGGCCGTGCGGGCGCCCGATAGTTCTTTGACTCGTTCAAAACATCGTTGTAGCAACGGTCGGCGCGCTTTCGGACCGTGGGCGTCGGTGGCCATAAAGTGGACCAAGTTTTTTGAAAGCATCCATTCCGCGAAATGTTGACAAGGCAATCCAAATGTCCCCAGCAAGCTCGACGCGGTGACTTGCATAAGACAACCCTGCTGCACAAGCTCGGTAACAAGCCGCGGTTGACGCAGGATTCCCTCATTTCTTTCCGGATGCGACAAAATGGACCTCATGCCTAGCTGCCGCAGTCGTTCAACAATCGGCAGCGTGGGCAGGTACATTTCGTGTGGCAATTCGAGAAGCACATGTTTGCGATGGTCACCTAGTGATAGCACCGTTCCCTGGCGCAAGCCGGCGAACATTGTGTCTTCGATGCGCACGTCCGCACCAGACAGGACCTGTAGGTCAACATCGTGCCGATGTAGGAACACTTGCAGATCTGCTGCCCGCTGGCGAATCAAGTCGCCCGAGTTGTTTGCATAACTACCGAGTTGGTGGGGCGTGGCAATAATCGTACGGATTCCGTCCGCAACAGCCATGCGGGCCATCTCCAACGATTCCGCTAGCGATTTTGAACCGTCGTCGATATCTGGGATCAAATGACAATGGATGTCAACGAAGGCTGGAGTTCGAGTCATGAACAGATCGCCCCAGTGATGCGAATGTCTAGTGCTGCAGAAGACCAGTGCCGCGGAAGCAGCTGCCGGCACGTCACGGGGAGGGTATCTACGGTTGGTTTCGCTCGTCAAGATGAGCTTGTATGGAAGCGTAAACGAGCTTTTTCTAAATCCAGTGCACGCTTCTGTGATTGACCCCCGTTTCTGAGAAAGCTATCGTGAAACTGCCGTTTCGTCAGGAAATGCAGTCTTTCGGCTGATAGCGGCTGGACTTTGTCTTGTCCGATTTGAGCCCATTCAACCATCACCTGTAATCAATCATCATCTGTAATACGAGAGACCTGAGTTTCGTGAAATACGCATCCGTTGGCCCGATCGCAATTCATTTGCCCGAACAGTCTGAAACAAATGAGCAGCTAGCTGCTGAGTTTCCCAACTGGAATCTCAAACTGATTCATTCCAAGACAGGCATTTCGACCCGCCACATTGCCAAATCAAACGAGACGGCGGCGGATTTGGGAGTTGCTGCGGTAGAGAAACTCTTTCATCAGTTCGATGTCGATCCGTCTTCGATTGACTTTTTGTTGCTTTGCACACAAACACCCGATTACCCACTGCCGACGACTGCCTGCCTTATGCAGCAGCGCCTTGGTCTCTCCACCAGTTGTGGCTGTTTGGATTTTAATTTGGGTTGTTCCGGCTTCGTCTACGGATTGGGGTTGGCCGATGGTCTGATTCGAACTGGGTCGGCGTCTCGAGTGCTTTTGGTTACGGCGGAAACGTATTCCAAGTACATTCATCCGACGGATCGTAGTTTGCGGACGATATTCGGCGACGCGGCAGCTGCCACGCTCGTCGAAGCGACCGACGAACCATCATTACAAGCGTTTCGATATGGAACGGATGGCAGCGGGGCCGACACATTGATCGTCAATACTGGTGGTGCTCGCTTGCCTGAGGAGTCCCACCAACCAAGAAGTCGCCAACGTTGGCCAAGCCGGCTTTATATGGATGGGCCTGCGTTGATCAAATTCACGATCACTGCCGTTCCTCAGCTCGTTCATGAAGTCCTGCAGTCTGCGAATATGGCAATCGATGATGTTGATCTGTTCTTATTTCATCAAGCCACGCGGAAAGTTCTGGAACAATTGCAAGAACGGCTGGAAATTGATAAAGATCGCTTGCCAATTTCACTCGATAATTGCGGCAATACTGTTTCGTCGACTTTGCCAGTCTTGATTGATGAATTCCGAAGAGCGGGTCGTATCCGGTCCGGCGAGCGCAATATGCTCGTCGGCTTTGGCGTGGGATGGTCTTGGGCTGGTTGCATTTGGCAGGATACTTGGGCAAAATAGATCTGGTGTCGGATGTCAAACACGAACTAAACGAGCGATGGTCATGGAATCGTTGCGCGGACATTTATTGGTTGCGTCTCCTCACCTGCCTGATCCCAACTTTTCAAAGTCGGTGATTCTACTCGTCGAGCACAGCAACGAAGGCGCCGTTGGTTTGGTACTCAACCGTGTCGCTGGTACTACTCTAAGCGAGCTCTGGATTCAGGCTGACCAAGACGGTCCGTGCCACTGCGATGACCAGGTGCGACTTGGCGGTCCCGTGCAAGGTCCGGTGATGTGCCTGCATGGTCACATGGAGCTTTCCGAGTCCGAGGTCGTCTCGGGTGTCTATGTTTCGAACGAAGCGGAAAACCTGCGGCAATTGGTACAAAAAAACAAACAGCCGTTTCGCGTGTTTCTTGGTTACTCTGGCTGGGGACCCGGTCAGCTCGAATCGGAACTCAAAATCGGCGGCTGGCTCGTGTCGATGGCTGACGAAGAGATTGTGTTTACTGATGACGCGGATGAGATCTGGCAGCGCGTCATTCATCGAGCGGGACGACAATTCCTACGCGACACACTCCGGATTGAGGATTTCCCCGATCCGTCGTGCAACTAAGCCGCATGTCTCACAG
>CBDUAB010000513.1:0-4230 GCA_965365045.1 uncultured Planctomycetales bacterium | reverse complement strand
CCCATCGCCATTAGCGAGGGACACGTGATCGATGCGTTGCTGGATGTTTAGGCGATTCCGTCGGAACCAGCGACCGCCAATCACCTTCCGCGCCGTTGCGCACGGTGTTGTCGACGTGCATCTGTGTGGTTTCGTGCGGGCCGCGACGATTTGCTTCGGCCGCTAACTGGTCTAACAGCGACTTGGACGGACGGTTCAAGACAAAGACGCTCTTTGGCTGCGGATCGTCTGGCGATCGAATGATGCAGATCAACTCTCGTTGCTTGACCTCAGTTTGCGGTTGAACAGCCGTTATTGAATCGCTGGTGCCGACTTGGGCCAACCGGCGCGGTTGAGATTCGGCCGCCGATTTTGGCGTGCCTTTGGCCGGCGGAACGCGGTCCGTCGTTGGCGTTGAAACGGGTGTCCGCGCGGCCGGCTCGTGGTCTTGATCGGTCGCCGATGGTTGACTGTCACGGCGAGCGATTGCCGGCTGCTGTCCGCGGTAGATATAGCCCAATCCCACGGCATCGAGTTGAGAATGCACGTTTCCAAGTGCTGCGTACAGCCCCTCGTCATATTCACTGTCGGCGGCGTTGCAGACGCCGATCAAGAGACCTTCTTTTGTAAATAACCCTCCGCCACTGCGTCCATCCACAGGACGCCCTCCCACGACCAGATTCGGAGGTCCATGGTAGCGGTTCACGGCAATGATCTTGTTGTCGATGAATGTCGGATCGCCACCGTGATTGCATCCGATGCAAAACACGCCGTCGCCTTCACGAGGCCTTTGGCCGGTCCCGCCAATCGTTACGGCGGCTACCTTAACGCCAGGATGGAAGCTTATCAGTCCCACATCTCGCCGCACGTCGTAACTTACCAATTTCCCCTCAATACCGGGTTTTGCTCCCGGCGCAAAGGAGTCGCAAAGGATTTGGCCTTTGCCATCGGAATCCCTAAAAATGTGGCCGCACGTCAGCACCAGGGCTTCGTTTTCATGAACGTCGATGATGGTGCCGGTTCCGTACGACTGCCCAATTTCGTCGACAACCTTGATACGCACCGTCGCCTCCAAGGCGCGCTGCGACGCGGTCGCCTTGTCGAGGATTGGTTCGGCCGCAGCGAAGGTGGCAGGCCGTCCCGGATAGACAGCCGGCCCCGTAGCGGCAGCTTGGCGCTCATTTTCTGATGTATCATTTGCTGGAGTACAGGTGCACTCGCCGGTACAGCGACACGTTTGCTGCTTCGATCGTCCCGTTAGGCTGTTCAAAGCCTGCCCGAGCCGTTTACCCGGTGACGGCCGCGACGGAGTTTGCCCGCGAACCATTTCCGCGCCTGCGGCATCCTTGTCTACACCGGCCTCTTTGAAGTTTTTAGAATTGGCGGATTCTTCATTTTTGGCGCCGCCAGCATGTGTGGAGTGCTGAACGGCTAGGAGATAAAGTCGTGAAATCTCCTGAAAGCTTGCGGCTCTCTCGATCCTACCGACCTCGCGTCCGTTGGCGACCGCAATGAAGCATGGCAACGAATGGACGCGTGCTTGCTTGGCCCATTCCGGGCGTTTGTCAACATCCACGCGTTGGATCGGCACGCCCTGGGCGATTAATTGCGTAACAATGGGCTCGACTTCACGACATGCGGGGCACCGATTCGCACTGAACTCGTAAAGCCGCGGCGTATCGACCGCCGACAAAGATGCCAAGACTAGTATCGTACTTGCCGCCAGCATGGTTCCCTCCGTGGATGGTGGCGCCGCTGTCGACGTGTCCATTTTTTCGAGCGAAAAACATGTGGGACGTTTTTCTAAGAAAAGAGACAGCGATGCAGCTTGACCGGACTGACTTCCTTTTCAGTCGCGCGGGCGGTAATGTGCCGCCGCTGACCAATCGTTACAATACCAATCGCCGACGCGCGCTCTGCTGGCAACTGATCACGCAAAGCAAAGTCGGCGTTTTCCCCGTTTGGGGTCGTTGCTCCCGCGTTCTGGGGAGGACGAACACACCCCAGCGTCGAATAAATAGCATGCAATAATCGCTAGCTCAAATCCGGCCTAGCACTTGGAGTAACTCAAATTGACACGTACGTAGGACAGGATTTTATCCTGTCACCGACAGGTTAAAAACCTGTACTACCCGTCCGCCTTCAGCCATTCAAGTTTTAAGTAAGCAACAATATGTCGAGCCGCCGAATCTTGGTAACCGCCGCGTTGCCCTACGCCAATGGACCCATTCACATCGGGCATCTTGTCGAATACGTGCAGACGGATGTGTGGGTACGCTTTCAAAAACTCCGTGGTAACCGAACCATTTACATCTGCGCCGATGACACGCACGGAACGGCGATCATGATCCGGGCGCGACAGGAAGGGCGATCGGAAGAAGACTTGATCGCCGATATGTGCGCACAACACATCGCGGACTTCGCGGCGTTTGACATCGAGTTCGATAACTACGGCAGCACGAACAGCCGTGAAAACCGTGAGCTTTGTGCGCAGTTTTGGACGGCCATTCGAGACGCTGGCCTCGTCGCTCAGCGCAATGTCTCTCAACTGTTCGATCCGGTTGAAGGCACGTTTTTGGCGGACCGATTTGTTCGCGGCACATGTCCCAAATGTGGCCGTACTGACCAGCCCGGTGATAGCTGCCAGTGTGGTCACACGTACAGTCCTACGGAACTGATCGATCCTGTCAGTGTGCATTCGGGTGCCAAACCTGAATTACGCGAATCGCTCCATTTGTTTGTCGAACTGGAAAAATTGCATGACTTTCTCGATGAGTGGACGCAGTGCGGCGATCATTTGCAGTCCGAAGTTGCAAACTACTTGAAAGGACATTTCCTTCAGCAGCCGCTCCGCGATTGGGATATTTCCCGACCGGCACCTTATTTTGGCTTTGAAATACCCGACAGTCCCGGCAACTATTGGTATGTGTGGTTCGACGCACCGATCGGTTACGTCGCATCGACAGTCCAATGGTGCCGTGCGCACAACGAGTCGCTGGATGATTGGTGGCGCAATGAGGACACTGAGATCCATCATTTTATTGGCAAGGACATTACCTACTTCCACACACTTTTTTGGCCGGCCATGCTCAAGACAGCAGGCTTGCAATTGCCGACGAAGATTCACATCCACGGCTTTCTCACCGTGGGTGGTGAAAAAATGTCCAAGAGCAAGGGCACATTCGTCAAAGCGTCCACCTACTTGAAGCATTTAGACCCGTCGTATTTCCGTTATTACTTAGCGTCCAAGCTTGGTTCGCGACTTGACGATATTGACTTGTCACTTGATGAATTCTCCGCCAAGGTGAATTCAGATCTGGTTGGCAAAGTGGTCAACCTCGCCAGCCGCACGGCCAAGTTCGCTCACAAGCTGGGTCTCTCGCCAGATTATCCCGACGATGGGGGACTGTTCGAAAAAGGGGCCCGCCTTGGTGACGAGATCGCTGACGCATACGAAAACTGTGACTACAATCGCGCGATGAGGCTCGTGATGGAATTGGCGGACCAAGCCAATCCATACGTCGAATCTCACGAACCGTGGAAATTGCATAAGGATTCCGCTCGCCAAGACGAATTGCGGGACATCTGCACGGTTGCGCTGAATTTATTTCGCCAATTGGCTGTTTACTTGGCGCCCGTTCTGCCCCGTTTGGCACAGCAGACGGGCGACCTTTTGGGCGATCCGATTCGCTCCTGGGACCAATCCCAAACTCCGCTACTCGGAACGCCAGTCGCCAAATTCAAACACATGATCAAGCGAGTTGAACCGAAGGACGTTGAAGCCATGATCGAAGAAAGCAAAGAGCCTGAAATCAGCACGACGCAGCAAGATAGCGGCCAACCATTGCTCGATGAACCGCTTGCCGATGAGATTACGATTGACGAGTTCGTCAAGATCGACCTGCGCGTGGCCCGCGTTTTGAACGCGGAAGATGTCCCCGACGCTCGCAAGCTGCTCAAACTCACGTTGGGCCTCGGTGGAGATGAATCACGCACCGTGTTCGCGGGAATCAAGGAAGCTTACAAGCCTGAGGACCTCATTGGGCGCAAAGTCGTCATGGCTGCCAACCTTGCACCGCGGAAAATGAAGTTTGGCGTGAGCGAGGGAATGGTCGTCGCCAGCGGTCCGGGAGGAAAGGACGTATTTCTGTTGGGCATCGACGACGGAGCGCTCCCTGGGCAGAGGGTGCATTAATCCGTTGCAGGGCGATCGTCCCATGCGGGCCACGAAAATGGCAAGCGAGGAAACAA
>CBDUAB010000512.1:0-4232 GCA_965365045.1 uncultured Planctomycetales bacterium | reverse complement strand
AGCGCGCTGAGCCAAGCGGTCAATTCCAACAAGACGGATTCGGCGATTCGTTCACACGAATATGCCGACGTATAGTCGCTTGTCGCGCCTTGATCTTCCAAGATCATGATCCGTGAATGGGCGTCTAGGTCCAAAAGTTGGGGCATCCGTCGGGCAACGGCCGCATGTGGCGCAGTGAGTATGTAAAACCGTGCTTCGCTGAGCACCCGATCGTGTGGCGCCACGATGTGTGGATATTTTTCGACCCACGGACGCGATTGTTTGACGATCAGCGAACCCGACGTCGTAACAACGCGCAACGTGCAGTTCATGTTGCCGTCGCCCGCGTGTGTGGCGGATTGGACGACGTCGCTGGATGCTATGAGTGAACGCCGGCGCAGATACTCGCCAATTCCTTCTCGATTTTCGACGTCCAGGAAGAAGATATCAGGGTGGCCACGTTCGAACTGCGCCCGATCCATGACATCACCTGTTTTCCACCATGTCGCGGGCGTGATAGCTACTACGTACAAAAGGACCACTGGCAACCTGTTTGAAGCCCATGTTCCTGGCGGCCTGACCGAGTTCCGCAAACTCTTCCGGTGGCAAGTAACGCACGACAGGTAGCAGTCGGTCGGTTGCCGGCTGTAGATACTGGCCTAAGGTCAGGAAATCACAGCCGGCGTCGAGTAAGTCCGCCAGCACATCGAATAATTCCACTTGCGTTTCACCCAAGCCCAGCATCAAACCACTTTTGGTTTTGATTGCTGAGTTTTGCGCCTTTATCCGTTGCAATAATTCCAACGTCCAACGATAGTCGGATTGTGCGCCGCGCACGCGCGCGTAAAGGCGAGGTACCGTTTCCGTATTGTGATTAAAGACTTCCGGAACGGCGGCGATCACACGATCAAGCGCCCATTTGCAGCGAATAAAATCAGGTGTTAGCACCTCGACCGTCGCGGCGGTACGTTTGCGGACAGCTTGTATGCAGTTATAAAAGTGCTCGGCGCCACCGTCTGGCAAGTCGTCACGCGTGACCGACGTAATGACAACATGCTTAAGTCCAAGGCGCGCGGCGGCGGCGGCCAAGCGATCTGGTTCATCCGCTGAAGGAAGCTCCGGCGCGCCGCGCGACACGGTACAGAATCCGCACGCGCGTGTACAAACATTGCCCAGCACCATGAATGTGGCCGTTTTTTGCGAATAACATTCCATCCGATTCGGGCACTTGGCATTTTCGCAGACCGTCTCGAGATTCAATTCATCCAGTAGCTTGGACGTAAAATGATTGGCGTTGGCCACCGGCAACTGGCGTCTCAGCCACGGCGGCAAACGACGCGGAGAAACGGGCGTCGAAGAATCAGCGGGAATGATCGAAAGTTCAGGAAGCACGGGCGGTCCGTTCACGTAATATCTTTTCCTCTTTTATCTGCTTTACGAATGGATAGTCTGTGTGGACGTCGTAACTCGGCCAGTCAAAAGCCGCTACCAAGCTGCGAACGCATGTCATTTTAGTCCCGCGGCCAAATTCAGCCAGCAGGCTGCTCATTGCGGTGGCTTTGCCAATGTCGGTTTCGCGGTTTCCTTGGCATTGTATAATCTAAAGGCAATGAATAAGAAAAAAGGCAGAAAAAACCAGGCTGCGACCGATCCGAACGAACGATCTATTGCCGAGAATCGTAAAGCTCGTCATAAGTTCAGTGTGCTGGATACGCTTGAGTGTGGAATTGTGCTGGTAGGTAGTGAAGTCAAGAGCCTAAGAAATGGACGCCTGTCGCTGGACGAAGCATATGGTCGCGTGCGAAAGGATGAAGTCTGGCTCGTTGGCAGCGACATTTCGGAGTATAGCGAAGCAAGCCGCATGAATCACGATCCAAAGCGGCCGCGTAAGCTACTGTTGCACCGCCGCGAGATTCGCAAATTCGCGAATAAGGCACACGAAAAAGGCTTAACACTAGTACCGCTCAAGATGTATTTCAAAAAAGGTCGCGCCAAGGTCTTGTTGGGTTTATGCAAAGGCAAGAAACTGCACGACAAACGCGAATCACTCAAAACTGCTGACACCAAGCGTGACATCGCGCGCGAGATGCGTAAACGGTCGCGTTAGACGGGTTGATATTGTATATGGCTGACCAGGGCAAAACGCATTGGCAACACGCCTATCAGGTGGCTCCCAGTGAACAGCTGCCGGGCCAAGAAATGCTGCCGGGGCAAGAAATGCTGCCGGGCCAAGAAACGGGGCGGCAAGACTTGTATCGCAAGTTTTGGGCGTTCTTATCGGTACTTGCCCTCCCCAGTGCCTTCGCCATTGAGACAGTCAAAGACCGATTGCTCGAATTAAACGTACTCAATTCTCACGATCTTTGGCCTCTGGCCCAAAGCGCGTCCGCAACCAGTACGGAGTACCTACTGAACGCTCGCTACTGGGATGTTGCCACATACTTGTTGATGCTCGCGTCGGTGCCAGTATTCTTGTGGGGGTTTGTTGTGTTGGCAAAAGAAGCGAATCACTGATCAAAGGCACTGATTAACGACACACGTGGAAGCGGCCCGATTATGCTACGCTTGCAAAACCTGAAGAAATCATTTCTCGAAGCCAGCGGTGACACGCTGCAGATCCTGGATATTCCTGATTTCCACGTGGCTCCAGGCGAGCAACTGGCGATGATTGGCCAAAGCGGATGTGGAAAATCGACGCTGCTGCACGTGATCTCCGGAATCAGTCGTCCCGATTCTGGGCAAGTCATCGTGGATGGGATCGATGTGACTCGGCTACCCGAAGCCGGTTGCGACCGCTACCGGGCGGACAAAATTGGCTACGTCTTTCAAACGTTTAATCTGTTGCCCGGCTTTACCGCAGCGGAGAACGTTATGTTGGGCATGACGTTCTCCCGTGGCCGCGCCGATCGAACGCGAGCTCTTTCGCTGTTGAAGCGAGTAGGTTTGCAGCATCGTGTTGAGCACAAACCGGCCGCATTGTCTGTCGGTGAACAGCAGCGCGTCGCCGTGGCACGCGCACTTGTGAACCGTCCCCGCTTGCTGCTGGCCGACGAGCCAACCGCGAACATCGATCGGCGCAACCAACAACAAGTGATTGATTTGATCCGCGAAACGAGTCGTGAAGAGGGAGTCACGTTGATGGTTGTGACGCATTCCATGGAAGTTGCCGAGCAGTTTGAACGCATTGACAAACTCGAAGAGATCAATCAGGTATCGGTCTCGGCGGCCTAGGGAAAGAGTGGCCTGCACAAGGTGGCCTGCTCGCTCCACGTACTCACACTTGAAAACGCTGGCACAAGTTTTGTCATCCTGACGGAGCCTCAGCGACTGAAGGATCTTCCAGCAAGACTTGAGCTTGGAAACGGGTGTTTCATCCAGTGCAATACTGCCCCCGAGTATTTCCCTTCTTGGCAAGGAGCCTATTTGGCAGATTCTTCAGTCGCTGAGGCTCCTTCAGAATGACACATATTTACTTTGAGGCGTCATGAACAGCATTCGCGTGAGGGCATGAAACGGTTGGATTTAGTGGAAGCGAGTCGGCCACACTCTATCACGACCAAACTCTACAGTACAGTCAAATAAACGGCCGCCGCGACGACGCCACCCACAACCGGTCCGACGACCGGTATCCAAGCGTACGACCAATCACTGTCACGCTTGCCGGGAATCGGTAAGATCGCATGCGCAATGCGCGGACCTAGGTCTCGGGCTGGATTGATGGCATAACCCGAGGTTCCGCCCAGACCGATTCCGATTGCAAAAACGATTAATCCCACCGGCAAGGCACCGACAGCGCCAAGGCCGACCTTCAAGTCGCGCGCCGGATCGCCGTCCATCGTAACGGTTGCACCGACCGCCAAAAGGACAGCGAGCACGAGGACGAACGTTCCCACGATTTCGCTAAACACGTTGGGAACCGTCCCGCGAATTGCCGGTATCGTGCAGAAGCTGCCTAACTTGGCGTTGGCATCATCGGTTATTCGGAAATGTTGAACATAAAACAGGTATACGAACACCCCGCCCAGCAGGGCTCCGAAAAACTGGCAGAGTACGTAGCCAGCGACGAGATCCCAGGCGAACTCCCCGGCGACCGCGAGGCCGATCGTAACAGCAGGATTGATATGTGCATCGCTGTATTCGGCCGTACACATGACTGCCACAAAAACAGCCAATCCCCAACCCGTTGTGATGACCAACCAGCCGGAGTTGCTGCCTTTGGTGTTCCTCAAACTCACGTTGGCGCAAACGCCATC
>CBDUAB010000511.1:0-4234 GCA_965365045.1 uncultured Planctomycetales bacterium | reverse complement strand
ACGTTTTCTGTTCCAGCTCATGCAAGCACTCGCCCTCCTCGGCAGCCTGACGGACAAACTGCTCCAACTTGCCTGCCAAATCCACAATCGAAATGTCCTTGTCATGCTCCAGCCATTCTGAGATCATCATGGTACGGCTTCCTTGCCTAGCGGGTGTTGGATGAATAAACAGCCCCTATTATCCAAGGAAGTCGTTTTTTTGTTTACCGCAATTACCAACCTCCACAAAATCACCTCTCAAGCCGATGCGGGAGACCGGTTACACTCATAAAGAACACCGCCGATGATGGACCGGCCGTCGTCGCGATCGTACTCAAATATTGGATCGATTAAGCCGTTCGCCTGCGCAATGTCACCCATTCCGTCGCCATCGGCATCCGTATCGATGGAAACCCCTCGGTTGATCGGATCATAAAGAAAACTCCCTTCCTTGAGATTCCAACCATGGTTGCCGCCAGCAACGACACGGTCGACGCTTTCGATACTCACCTCGCCAGTATCACTTGCATACAAATCGCCGTTGTCCGCGTCAAAAGACAGTCGATACGGATTTCGCAGACCGTACGCATATATCTCGTCGACATTGCCTTGGGGACCATCCATAAACGGATTCGTTGGTACACCATAGCTCCCGTTGGCGCTGTCGTTACCAAGAGGGTCGATGCGCAACACTTTGCCAAACACGTTGGTCAGTACCGTCGAGTTATCTGACATGATGGGGGCTGTGGTGCCAGAAGTGCTGCCGTCGCCGGATGAAATATAGAGAAGTTCGTCGGCATCGAACGCCAAGTCGCCAAGATTGTGGTGCCAACCTGGTTGCAATACGCGCAGGACTTCGCGCTTGATACAGTCCTCGCCGCAAGTCGTGACCGTTGGGGTGGACATCGTGTATTCGTAGAGGACTTCATCGTGATGAGCACCCGGCCGAAGAGAGGGAAAGTTGTCGCCTCCAAAGTCCGGTACACCCGACGAAGCAGTTTCCGGTTCCAGCGTATAGAACTTTTTGTAACCAGCCGATGTGTCGTCGGCAAAGCCTGGATGAAACGCAATTGACGTCAGGCCATGTGCTTGTCCGATGGAAAAGTCCAGGTTGTGAGATGGGCTCAAAGGGTTGTTTAAATCCAGCAGGGGTGTCGCAAACTCAACTCCCGAGGAATCAAACAAAGCGACCCTTCCGCCGTAGTTCGCTATCGCCAAATGACCACTGTCATTCGGCATTTCGGCGAGATCGGTCGGACCCACAACCTGCGTGAACCCGTCCGGATTTGTCTGGACACTTTCGACTGGCAAGTCAGCAGAAACAACTTTAACTCGGACCGATATGGCTCCCGTGGGAATGTCAGGTAGCGGGTCCACAAGTTGTCCATGGACCAAGTCGCAATTGCCGACGATAAGAATCGCCAATGAAAAGGCCGCCCGTTCTGTTGACCAAAACCGCATCCAAAACCGTCTCCGTAGATTGATAAGCCACCCCAACTTCAGCATATTCTGACCGTGTTGTTTTCGCAACAAAGATCAAGCAGAAGTTGCCAAATCTCCTTGACGATGCGGGGGTCTTCCGATCGGCTCAACATTGCCATGACGGGTTAAATCCGTCCACGCTGGTCAGACACTATTGATAGGTCGTTCAGTCGCTTAGCTGGACAGCACCCCTTTTTTCTGTTCGTGATCCCGTCGTTAACTCGGTATTTTTGTGGAGTTTTGACGCTTCATGGGCGCCGCCAGAACGGGAGCTTGTCTCCGAGGCTGTGAAAAAACCGTCCAAAGTAGTCTTCACGCTCCCGCGTGAAGAGACTCGCGAGCAATCGATCCATCATCATTCTACCAGCACGAACATCCCAACATTTGAGACAGCGTCGATTCAACGGGCCTGTTTCGTGACCGTAACTCGTTGTTCACGCTGTCATCACGCGGGAGCGTGATGATTACTTTGGACGACTCTCCCCAATTCAGCGAGACTAATTCCTAGGTAAGTCCATTTGGTCACTTTTTTCACAGCCTCTCCGTGAGGTGATGATCACAACCAGTAAACCCAGAACGAGTATCGCGCGCCACCGCCCGAGAATTAACGGGCATTTTAGTGCAGGCTCTGCTAAAATCAAAGTTTTGCAAATACTCATCACGGGCTCTCCTAAGCACCGCTTTCTTCCAAATAGAACGAACAAAAGACTTTGCCAAAGATCATGCCTAACAACGGACACTTTATGAAACTCTTACAAAAACTCGGGCACACACGGAGGAATTCCTCTTTAGCGAACCGACACGGACATTACGCGGGTCGCCGCCGTCTCGGTTTGGAGAATCTCGAAGCACGTGAGCTGTTGGCGGGCGATACGACCGTAATGTTCAACGACCATGTCCGAGGCAGCGAAACCCACGCCAATACGACAAGCTACGCTGCAAATGATGTTACGAGTGGCGTATTGAAAGACATCGAGACGGGAGAATCGACAGACATTACGTTGAGTGTTTCCGCAGCCGGCGTGGCATACGAGTTTCTCACGCTGCCGCCGCAGGAAGGTACCGATGCATTCAACGTTTTCGATGGGTTCGTCTTTATGTCGATCGGAGGCGGCGCCGGAATTAAGGTTGGTGCCGGTGCATCGTACACGCACACTTTCTCAGGTCTCGACCCACAATCGACCTATGAGTTTATCGGTACGACCGTGCGCGGCGATACGAACGCAATCGATCGCTGGACGCTTGTGACGCTCGAGAGCGCTGATGCACACACCGACGCGCACAGCGTGGGAATCGGCGTCGTGACGGACGGGTTGCCGAACAACCAAGTTGCACTCTGGACCGGCGACAATCGTTCGGACGATCAAGGCTTTGTTGTCGGTTGGTCCAACATTCGCCCTGGTAGTGACGGTACGTTTTCGATTGTGAGCCAGCAATATCTTGGAGCGACGCCAGGTGTCGGAACAGGGAGTGCAAGCACGGGAACGAATGGGTACGGGCTGGAAGCATTGCGACTGACGGAGGTTCAGCCCACACTCAAAGTGACGTCGGCATCGATCGCGGATGGTGAGCGGCTCTCCATTGCGCCAATTTCGGTGACGATCAATTTCAGTTCGGACTTCGATGTGCCAACAGTCGATGCAGGGGATTTGCTGATTGACGGTGTGCCCTCGACTGAGGTTACCGTTGTCGATTCGGATACGCTAACGTGGTCGCTGCCGCCGCTATCGCCTGGGGATCATACGCTTTCGATTGCCGAGGGGGTGATGATAAACACACCGCTCGCGATACCCGTCCAGGCGTTCGAATTGACGTTTGCCGTTTTGGGTCCACCGACCGTCGAAAATTTGGCCGCGACAAATGTTACACCGATCGATGCGGAGATCGGAGGCAAGGTGACCAATGCTGGTGGCGACAATCCGGAACTTTTTGTCTATTGGGGAGATAACGACGCCGGCATGGACAAGGCGGCTTGGGACAACGTCGTATCGCTTGGCATTAACGGTACTGGACAAGCCCAATCCACGCTTGCTGAGTCGCTCGAACAGTTGACGACTTACTACTATCGGACCTATGCCGAGAATCTCGCGGGCTTTGATTGGGCGGATGCGACAAGTTCGTTCACTACGCCCGCTGCCGAGCTTCCTCAAATTGTGAACGCCCCGGCCACCAGCATTGCAGCGCGGTCGGCGCGATTAAATGGCACGGTCGTCGAAACTGGCGGTGACCCACCGAGCGTCACGTTGCACTACGGCAACGAAGATGGTGGCACGGTGACTGCGAATTGGGACTTCGCAATACCGTTGGGAAAACGATCGGGCGAGTTTTCGCACTTTGTAACGGACTTGACCGCGGAGAATACTTATTACTATCGGATGTTCGCGGCCAACATGGCGGGTAGCGTTTGGTCCCCGACGACGTCTAGTTTTGCTACGACGGAAAACATCCCCGCTACGGTTGTCATCAACGAGCTCCACATCGATCCGGACGATTCAACGGAATTTGTTGAATTCATCGAGTTGCACAATCCATCCGACTTCACCGTCGATCTATCTGAATGGACCATCGAGAATGCGGTCGACTACACGTTTCCAATTGGCACGACGATTCCGCCGGAAGGGTATCTGACGATTGCCCAAAACGCGGCAGCTTTCGAAACCAAATTCGGTGTTAGTGCGAACGGGCAATGGCAAGACGGAGACCGGCTGAACAACGAAGGCGAAACGGTCGAACTGCGCGACGCGGTTGGCGATCGGATCGACCGCGTGGATTA
>CBDUAB010000510.1:0-4234 GCA_965365045.1 uncultured Planctomycetales bacterium | reverse complement strand
TTTGGCGCGTCAACGAATACGCTCCAGCAAGAAGTCGCCGCAGTCATGGATGTGGATAACCTGACACATACGTTCGCGTTGATGTCCCTGCTGGGCATCGGTGATGCATACAGCCAAGGCAACCCCCACAACCTAAATATCTATGTACGGCCTAGTGATAACAAAGTACTCACGTTTCCGTGGGATTGGGATTTCACGTTTAACCAGTCCGCCAGTGCTCCGCTGCACGGCAACAAGAACATTGGTCGGATCCTCGACCAACCCCATTTCGAGCATTTCCTGCTAGGTCACATGCAGCACATGATTCAGACCAAGTTCAATCGTGCCTACATGGACCCTTGGACTGAGCATTTTGGGTTGATGTTGAGCGAGAACTTCAATCAGTACCGGACCAACATTCAAAATCGAGGTAATTTTGTAAACGGTCAACTGCCAGCGAACGTTCCCTTTGAGATTACTCAGTCCACGATCTTGCCCACATCGCTTGATCTCACGGGTCAGGGCTGGGTCAATGTCAAAGAGATCCGCTTGACTCCCACAGCGGATCCAATCGAAGTCGAGTGGACTTCTTCGACAAATTGGACTGCGACGCTGCCATTGAATCCGGGGGAGAACGAATTCACACTCATGGCTTATGACTTTGGTGGCGAGCTGATCGGTACCGAACAAATCCGCGCGACCAGTACAACACCTCGACCGTTACAGGATTATCTGCGGATCAGCGAAATCATGTATCATCCGGCCGAACCCAACGACAGCGAATTAGCGGCCGGCTTTGGCAGTGACAATGTTTTTGAATTCATTGAGCTGACGAATATCAGCAGCGGCGATCAAGCAGTCACTTTGGCCTTGTCCGATGTTTCTTTTTCCACGGGAGTCAGTTTCTCGTTTGCGAATGAAACGTTGGCTGCTGGCGATCGACTCCTGGTCGTCAGTGATTTGGCCGGATTTCAGCAACGCTACGGCAACGACCTCAATGCGGTTGGCGAATTCGAGGGCAGACTCAGCAATGCTGGTGAAACACTTACGCTCCAGGATTCCGCCGGGGCAACGATTGTCTCGATTTCGTATGAAGACTCCGGTCTTTGGCCGGCAGCCAGCGACGGAATCGGAGCAAGCCTTGAAATTGTAGACGAAACGGCTTCCATCGACATTTCCAATAAACATTATCAATGGCGATCAAGTACCGAGTCTGGCGGATCTCCTGGAATCGCAAACAGCTCACCCGTGGGCGTCGTGATCAGCGAAGTGCTCGCGCACACCGATCCGCCCGTGACACGTTCTGACTCGATTGAGTTGTACAATTCGACCTCGAATGCCATCGAGATTGGTGGCTGGTACTTGAGTGACAGTCGCACCAATTTGCTGAAGTTCCAGATTCCCGCCGGAACGATTCTTGGCGCCGGCAACTACTTGGTGTTCGATGAAAACGATTTCAACCCGACGCCACTGACACCAGGGCCAAACGATTTTGCACTTAGTGGTGCCAACGGCGACGACGTCTGGCTGGTCGATCCGATCGGCGACACGTTGCGATTCGTTGACGATGTACATTTTGGCCCAACAATCAATGGTCACACTTTAGGGCTCACCGCGAATAGCAATGGACGTCTTGTCCCACTGTCACGAAATGGCTTCGGCTGTGGCGAAAGCCATGCTCTGGTAGCAGACGCGTACCTGGAAGTGATTAATTATCTACCTGCTGAGCCGTCAGCCGCGGCACTCGGGCTCGATCCGACGCTCGACGACAATGACCTGGAGTACATCATTGTCCGCGGCCCTGTCAGCGAAGGCTGGCGGCTTCGAGGTGGCGTGGACTTTGATTTTCCAATTGGGTTTTCGACGTCACCTACGACATGGCTGCTGTCATTCGATCCGACAAGCCCCTCAAATGCCGACAAGTTGGCTGGGTTTAGCGCCCATTACGGAATTACTGGCGACAGCCCCCGTCTCGTTGGCGGGTACTCGGGTAGCCTCAGCAACACAGGCGAACGGATTCGACTGGAATCTCCCGATGAATCGCCGCCGGACGATCCCACGAACACGCCATACGTGACTGTGGACGAAGTCATCTACGATGACCAAGGTAGCTGGCCGACAGCCACGATAGGCGACCCAATCGTACGACGGTCGTCGACCTATTTTGGCAACGATGGCAGCCACTGGATACATGCGTCAGCGTTTGCTGAGTTAGTAAACATGCCCGGCGATTTTGACGGAGACGGTCGCGTAGATGGTACCGACATCGATCTGCTCATCGATGCCGTTGCACGCGACAGCCAAAACAGCGACTACGTTCTAAGCGGCGCCAATCCGACTCCGGAATCTGAAGAGATCGATTATTTCGTCGAGGAGTTTCTGGGCACATTCTTCGGTGACGCGAACCTAGATCGCGCCGTGGACGCACAAGACCTGAACACGGTCGGCGTCAACTGGTTGGGACCGGGTTGCGGTGGATGGCAAGATGGCGATTTCAACGGTAATGGGGTCGTCGACGCCTCCGATTTAAATAGACTTGGTTCGAATTGGCTGCGTGTTAACCCTGCGGCCGCAGCCAGGACGCCCAGAGCGGCGCTGAGCTATATAGCGGTCGATCGACCGGCAACGAAAATCGTCAACCCGCGGACGAGCGTTGGGCAGTCAGCACGTGACGCACTCTTCGACCGATTCGACGCGCAAGATGGGCGCACTGACAACTTTACATTGAGCCGCGGACGCCAGGTACATAGCGACTTGGTTGCAAGTCGAAAAACTGGGCCGTCGCGCTCCGGAAAAACGACTCCCAAGGTAGCGGCCGAATCGATCGACCAATTTTTCGCTGGGTTGCTGGACGTCTCCTAGCCCGGTTGCGTTGCGGTTCGGCGGCGGAAAATCACGGCCGACGGGAGAGTACAACGGCACGACAGGAGGGCTCCGATTGGACGGCCTAACGGGTACAAAACTCCATCGCCCAGTCCATTCTCAATATGCGCCAGCCCGCGACTTACAGCTTCTTGGCAAAGAAGCCGCGAGTGCGACGCCACATTTCGTCGGACAGAACGTGCCCCGTATCAGGTTCGATGAAGTAGCTGAACTGAGCAGATGCTTGCTGCCGCGCATAGGCTCGCTCGATGCGTTTAATTCCCTCCTTGGCATGTTCGATCGGACTGCCCTTGTCCGTTTCGCCAAGATTCAGATGCAACGCGCGCGGCGCGATCAGACCGGCAATGTCAGGCGTGTCACCATACTGTAACCAGCCGGGAACAAAGTTGGGAAAGCAGTGCAGTATCCGTTCGTCATGAATGCCCGCATAAGTTGGCAGGCAGCAGTTACCAACAGTCGCTTTGATCCTTGGTTCGTGCGGTCCAACCAGCCACGCGTGTGTCGAACCCATCGAATGACCGTAACACCCAATGCGGTCTGCGTTCACGTCGGAGCGGCTTGTTAGGTAATCGATTGCGCGACGCATATCGAGTATGTTCTTCCAGGCCATGCATTTCCCGTCAACTACGTAGCGAAGAAACTCGTACCGTTCGTAACTCCCCCCTGCGAGTTTGCCAGTGGGATCCTGCCGTTCTTCGAAACAGAGCGCATCGGGGCAAAGCACGACATAGCCTTCCTGGGCCAATGCGGCTCCAGTGTGGTGCATCGGATTTCCCGCCAACCCAGCTGGCTCGCTCTTGCCGAGATCATATTGTCCGGCGTGCTGATGCCAAACAGCGATAGCAGACGCCGGCGAGTCCGCCGTCACGCCATCGGGAACCAGCAGCATCGCCGGAACGCGGTCGCCGGGCTCCACTTCGTAGCTGAGTGATTCGATCCGATATCCTTCCCCGTTAGTGGTCTCGCGGGCCATTGGTTTCAGCGGGCAGGGCTCCGGCCACGCCCCTCCCAGGCAGTCCACAAGCTTTTGACGAAGTTGTACAGCAGTCATGGCGCCAACACTTTCCTCCGCGGGAAAAGCCGTTCTTTCATGGAATAGCGCAGCGACCGACCCTGTTGTGACCGTTTTCAGGAAATGTCGTCGTTGCATCTTCAACCCTCGCCGCTTGGGGACCATCCTTTTCACGGATCCGCACCATCGATCCAAACGTAGTAGCATGAACGATTCGGCTACGTAATTCCAGCATCCGCTAACCAAAGCCAACGGCCTCTGACGACTATCGTGCGATCATTCTCCCAACCCGAACGCAAACAGCCTCGTATGCGTTCGGACGTAAAGGGTGCCATCGACGATTGCCGGAGCGCGCATCGG
>CBDUAB010000509.1:0-4237 GCA_965365045.1 uncultured Planctomycetales bacterium | reverse complement strand
CTTAGTCATTAGTCCTTAGACATTAGTCATTCACGACACGCGTCCCATAATCGTAAATTGTCATCTCGACGTTACCCGCCGCCAAGGTTTCGCGCCATGTTGCGCTTGTAAGCTTCGACGCCAGGCTGTCCGTACGGATTGATGTCGATCATTCGGCCTTCGACAACGGTCGCCAACATCAACATTTGAAAAAGCTGACCGAGCGAAGCCTCGTCCACGGCAGGCAAGCGAATGTCCGCAGTTGGTCGGCCGTCGTCGTGGTAAGCCTGATTTGTACCCGCAATCGCGGCCGACATGATGTCCGGGACCGTCTTGCCGGCCAGTTTATTGAGTTGATCTTGGTTGTTTTTGCTCTCAGTGATAGCCGCTGGACTGCGGCGCCATGTATCGACGATCACGTTGGTCATCAGCTTATCGCGCGCCCCTTCTTGGTGCTGCTGAGCGCGCGAGTGGAGATCACGGGTGTTCAAGACTGTCAGCGGCGTGGCTCCCCGCTCGTGTTTACCCAAGCTCTCAGCCAACAATTGGTCGTACCAGAGGCCCACGGACTCGAGTGATTTGGCCCAGACGGATAAGACACGCAGATTGACACCGCGACGATTTTCCAACAAATGACAAACCCGCACGTAGTCGAGAACAGTATTCTCGCCTACCGGCGCGGAGCGAAAGTGCTCGTTCATCGCGGCAGCACCTTGCAGCAAACGAACGATGTCGATGCCCAGTATGGCGGCCGGTAACAAGCCGACTGCCGACAAGATGGAAAAGCGACCGCCGACGCCATCCGGTACGAAAAACATCTCCTCACAACCAATCGCCCCCGCCAAATCGAATAGCTTTCCAGAATGCCCGGTTATCGGCACGACAAACTTGGATAGGCGATCACCCTTGCCCTGTTCGGCCAGAGCTTCGAGAAACAACCGTAAGGCCACGGCTGTCTCCAACGTTCCACCACTCTTGCTGATAACGACGATGCCCCAATCGTTTTCAATGCCAGCACCGGTTTTCGAACCGGTGGCCAAAAGATCTAATAGTCCGGCCAGCGCATCGTTGTCGACGTTGTTGCCTTCGAAGTACATACGCGGGCGGCCACCGCGTGCAACACGCGACAATTCGTTGTGATAAGGATGACAACAACTCTCCATCAGGGCGCGGGCGCCCATGTAGGAGCCACCAATTCCCAACAACACAACGCGATCGACGGTGTCCGCCATTCGCTGCGCGGTCACGAGAATCTGACCCAACTCGCTGTCGGCCCGCTTTGCTTCGTATTCTCGCAGCAACCGCTCCGGCATATCCAAAAACGCGGCATCCAATGGGTCTTTACCTGTTGGCACTTCACCTATTTTGTAGAGTCTTGCATCGACGTCCAGCACTTCACGACGGGCGTCCTCGAGTTTGGTATCAATCGAGGCAAAATCGTCCACGGTCAAGCCGTGTTCGTCGATCAACACTCCGTCATAGTTGTATCGGATGGGAGTTATCGGTTCGGGAGTCATAAAGGTGTTCCGTGTGCGATGGTGGTACTTTGACATCCATCGAGAGAATAGTCGACGGCATCGCAGTTGAGCAAGTACCGGATGTCTAAATCAGCTTCCATGGAGCTGAAGTCAAACAGCCGAATTAGTTATTAGTCATTAGTCATTAGTCATTCGCAACACGCGCCACTAGCCCGCGAACGCTCATTCAGCGCGCCGTATCGGCGTAGATCGGCAGGTGCCGATAATAGACTTCGAGCGAAAGCAAGTTCATCGTCGTTACGTACAAACGACCCGCGTGAACGGCCCAGCGGTCAGGCACTGGTGCGAAGGGATTCCAACTGCCCGCCAGCTCGCCTTCTTGGATTTGTGCGTCGACCAACAGCGGATGGAGCCGGCTGTTCCACGCGTCCCATCGTTGGCCACCCATGTGGAACATGACTTGAGTGGCGTAATACCAATAGTAGGTATCACGCCATGCGGAGCCCGACGTACCAGCGCGTGGAGGATTCGCCGCCAAGTAATCTGCCCCCTGCTGCATCCAGGGATTATCGCGTCGCCAGCCAAGGTACATCCGCATGAGCAGCCCCACCGATGTCATCACATGTGTCGGTTGACGGCCATGACGCTGCTTCTCGGTGTTGGCGGCAAACGGATTGTACCGATAGAGATGTCGCTCGGAGTCCGAGGCCTGCGCCCCATTCAGCCATTGCTCGGCGCGCTGGTAGACTTCGGGCGCAACGTCGAGCTCGGCAAGTTCACCGCTCTTGAGCGCCATCAGCATCCACCCAGAGACCGACGTATCGGATTCCACGCCAGGTGTATAGCGCCATCCGCCCAATTTCGGATGCTGTGTTGCAGAAATGTAACTTAACGCTTTTTGTGCCGGCTCCCGCAACCAGGGATCCTGCGTCATGCCGTACGCCTCGCAGAGCGCCAAAGCGGCGATGCCGTGGCTGTAAAGTGCCACGCTTGCACCAGAGAACTCATCATCACGGACGTAAAGGTTTCCGTCGTCCGCTTGGTTTTCAAGGAGATAACCGAGAGCCTCGCGCACACTGCCTTGATACTTGTCGTCGAGATGGTGATAACCGGCGCCGAGAAACGCCAACAGGGACAAGCCTGTCGCGGCAGTATCCGAGCTGAGCGTCGGCGTGGGGTCCTGTTCACCAGCGGACACGGAATTGCTCAGTCGCCAGCGACCGTCGGCCTGTTGATGCCGTGACAAATACACCAATCCCAGTTCGATCGCTTCCTCGGTCCTGGGTGGCGCCGGCCGGCCGCCACCCGGCTGATCAACCCCGCGGCGTTTTAGACGATGCCGAAAAGCGTCCACCGCGACGGCCGCGCGGGAACTCGTAACTGGCGGCCCACCTACGCTGCGGCGAATAAAGCGGGCGTCTTCGATTTGCAGCAGTTCGCTATGCCTTTGAGCACGCGGCGTGGCAAAACCAACTACGTTCGCCAATGCCTGCGTAGCACCGCCGGGACCGACATCAACGTCACGTTCGAAAACAGCTGAAGTTCGCGAGATCTCGATGTCGGTTGCCGTTACGGCGGCGGCGTTTTCACGGCCGGCCGATTTGTCGGAACCGGCGACGCTCACCGTTTGTGCAGTGGTGTTGGTGGCAAAGACCGGCGGCGCGGCAACTTTACGTCTTTCCAGCCCGCCGCCTGATTTTGACAGCGCTTGTGGGGCCTCGATCGGTTCCGCGCGACTGGCCTGCGTCGCGCCGGTCACCGAAATGGACGCGATCGCAGGCATAGCGACGGTTCTGTCGCTCGCCGCTCCCAGCGAAACCGCGGTAGCCCCGCCTTGCGTTGTGCGCACGAGCGATGAAGCATCAGGGTGGGCTTCGAGCGACGGAGGTTGTTGGCTACCGTCGGCGGCAGGCGCGGCAACTTCGGCCGCAACGTCAGCTTGCAAGGAAATACGCTCCGCACCACCGACCCGCGACCTTGATACTAAACGCGATTGAGTACGCAAATTCAATTCAGGTTGGCCGCCACCGCTGGCGCGACCGGAATTTTGCCGGCCCACGACACGGTGCGGTCCAAGGTCGATCTGCGTGTCCCCTTTGGCCGCCGTCAGATTGGCGTGTTCAGCATTTGCGCTCGCACGTTCCAAGGTCGCGGCGGCACTGACTGTTGCCTCGGCCGGCGACTCACTGCCACGGATATTACCAATGGCAACCTGTTGTGCGTGAACGGAAGTCGTTGACGATTGCCCGCTAGATCGCGTGCTGCGTTGTCGCACTGGTAAACTTGGCGCTAACGCCAGACCGGGAGGCGTCGCTTGAGAATCATCGGCGCGTTGGGCGTAGGAGGAAGCGAGATCCGCTTGACTGTTGGCGGTGTTGGCACCGTGTTCCAAGTTTGGCGAGCGGCCGATTCCGGCAATTCCCAATTCAGCGCGGCTTAAAACAGTTCGGGCAGGCTCGGCGCTGGTGTCCGGCGTCGAATTATCGCTAGTCGCGACGGCTGGTCGCGAAACCGCCGACGGTGACGTCGCCCGTTCGGCGGGCTTTCGGGAGCGTGTCGGCAGACGCTGCGGCCGGCTTTGCTCCAGCATCGCCGCGAGTTCGGCGTCGCTTCGCGGCCGGCTTCGCACGGCAAGCTGCTCCAGCGGACTCGCCGTCAAACGATCAGCCGGTTGGGCTCTGCGTTGCAATTCAAGTGCCACCGCTGGCTGTCGCGTCAATTCGGACGCCGTGGCGGGCAAGACTTGTTCCAGATCTGATTGCGGTGAGGACGATTGAGGG
>CBDUAB010000508.1:0-4242 GCA_965365045.1 uncultured Planctomycetales bacterium | reverse complement strand
CGAAATATGGCCATGTTCGTCACGAGGGATCCCTTCCAAATAAGACATCGGCAGCAGCTCGGCCAGTCCCTCGGCCATCACAAGCACGCCATAATCCTTTTTTTCCTTTTCCCGCACGATCATCATCTTGACCAACTTGTCGACGACTTCGTCCACGTTCATCACGCGTCGGGTGATCGTCTCGCCCGTGCTGGAATCCGTTGTTTCCTCGGATGCTTCGAGTTGTCCACGAATGTCCTCGACGCTCATCACGATGCTGGCTTCACCAGAAATTGCCGCTCCGTAGGCCAGCCACCCTGCACTGCGGCCCATGGTTTCGGCCAAATAGTAGGCCCCACTCGCTTCGGCGTCGTGCAATAGATTTCGGATCTCACCCGCCAATGTATGCACAGCCGTGAAGTATCCGAACGTAAAGTCGATACCCATATAGTCGTTATCGATTGTCTTTGGCAGATGAACGACCGGAATACGGCGCGCATCCGCCGGCAAACGATCCTGGAACATTTTGAACTTATTCGCCGTCTTGAGCGTGTCGTCACCTCCAATCGAAATCAGCGCATCGATGTCCAACGAGCAGAGTGCTTCGTAGCTACGTCTCAGCGGCGCGACACGATCGGGATCATCAAAATGCGATGGATGCGAAATGGACTTGCCGGGATTCGATCGCGAAGTCCCAATGAAGATGCCCTGCGAATTGCGTGTCCTGCGCAGTGTTTTGTGTTCGATGTTTATGTAATCCTGGCCAACGATCAATGGGCGATTGCTTCCGAATTCTTGGATCGCCGAATAACCCCGCATGATACCAACAGCCTGAATGTCGTTTCTGAGGCACGAAACCGCGGCAGTTGAAATGACGGCATTCGCGGCCGGTGCGGGCCCGCCAGCAAACAAAATGCCGACGCGTCGAATATCGCCTTTATTTGAAACCGTACTCATCTCACCTCCCTTTGGCACATCCCAACAGTATACCGGGATACAGTATACCAGGATTACGAGGGCCAGGTACGCTCAACGAACTTGGTGTCAATCCAACCGTCAACAAAGGTCGATTCACGAAGCAGTTGAAGATGAAACGGAACGGTCGTTTTTATCCCTTCGATTCGCAATTCCTGCAGCGCTCGACTCATACACTCGATGGCCTGCAGGCGCGACGGCTGGTGGACGATTAGCTTTGCGATCATCGAATCGTACGTGGGTGGAACGACGTAGCCCGTGTAGGCATGGGAATCGAATCGGACGCCCAAACCGCCGGGCACGATCATCCGTTCGATCTTACCCGGTGACGGCCGAAACCGGTTGTCTGGATCTTCGGCATTGATACGGCATTCCATCGCGACTCCACGTATTACTATGTCGTCTTGACGAAACGGCAAAGGTTCACCAGCAGAAATCGAGATTTGAGATTTGATCAAATCGACGCCGGTTACCATTTCGGACACGGGATGTTCAACCTGAATGCGAGCGTTGACCTCAATGAAATAGAAGTTGTTGTCTTGGTCGACGATGAATTCAACGGTACCGGCACTCGTGTACTTGGCCTTTTTGATCAAACGCACGGCAGCTTCACACATCGCGTGACGCTGCGGTTCTGGCAAGTTCGGTGCGGGACTTTCCTCGATCAGTTTTTGGTGACGACGTTGTGTCGAGCAATCGCGTTCCCACAAATGCACGATGTTTCCGTGCTCGTCAGCAAGTATCTGGACTTCGATGTGGCGAGGGCGTTCAATGTACTTTTCGACATAGACAGCCGAATTTCCAAAAGCCGCCTCAGCCTCCGTGCGGGCTTGTTGAAGTGCCGACTTGAGCGCCAATACGTTCGCGGCGACACGCATTCCTTTGCCGCCGCCACCCGCGGACGCCTTGATCAGTACGGGAAAGCCAATTTCATGTGCGATGGCCGTCGCCGCGTTTTCGTCTTCAATGATGCCTTCGCTGCCAGGTACAATGGGGACGCCCGCCTCACGTGCCAGGTTGCGGGCACGATTCTTGTCACCTAGCATTTCCATGGCTTCGGGACTCGGGCCGATAAAATCGATCTCACAACTGCGGCAGACTTCGTTGAAGTGCGCGTTTTCCGACAAAAAACCGTAACCTGGGTGGATGGCTTCGACATTGCCAACTTCGGCGGCACTGATCACGCGATCGATTTTGAGATAGCTCTGAGCGGCCTTGGCTGGCCCAACGCAGATAGCCTCGTCAGCGAGTTCCAGATACGCGCTGCCACGATCTGCTTCGCTAAAAATAGCCACGGTTTCGATGCCCATCTCGCGACAGGCGCGGATTATTCGCAACGCGATTTCCCCGCGATTGGCAATCAAGATGCGCTTATACATGAACGGGAGAATCCTCGGCTGCCTGGATGCGGTCGGCTACTTACTGGTGTCCACCTTGAAAAGAGGTTTACCAAACTCCACCGACTCTTCGTTCTCGACAAGTACAGCGACGATCTGCCCGGATACGTCGGCTGGTATCTCATTGAAGACCTTCATTGCCTCGACGACGCAGACGATGGTGTCCGCGTTGATATGATCGCCGACCTTGATAAATGCATCTGCCTCCGGATTCGGCCTCGTGTAGAACGTGCCGACCATCGGGCTGTTAATCGTCACCGTGTTTTCGACGCCTACATCCGTCGGTGAATCGGTGCGCGCGGCGACGGGCGCGGTTGCCTGCGTGGCCGCCACCTGCACTTCACCAATCGCTCCGCGACGCAAACGAATGCGCTGGTGATTCTGCTGCAAATCAACCTCGCTGAGCGCATGCTCCTCCATCAACTCGACAAGCTGCTGCAAACGCTCGAGATTGAAAGCGTCACGTGACTCGGCGTCCGACATAGGATTCTCCTATCAATTGTCGATCTGCGTGCGGAAGTCCGGTAAGTCAACAATAAACCGGCCAGGCCAATCAACAGGCCAGCCAAGCCAATCAACAGGCCGGGCCAACAACCCGGTCAATCCACAATACACTCGTCTAATTCCTTGCCGACGGAACTCAGTACTTCGTGCCCCGACCGAGTTACCAATACATCGTCTTCGATTCGGATGCCACCCCATCCCGATAGATAGATGCCCGGTTCGACCGTGATCACCATGCCCGCCTTGAGAAGCTGCTTCTGGTTGCTTGCGATGCGAGGATTCTCGTGAATCTCCAGGCCAATTCCGTGACCCAAACCATGGCCAAAATGCTTGCCGAAACCGGCCTTGGCGATGACAGATCGGGCGGCCGTGTCCACAACATCCATGCTGACGCCAGGCTTGATGGAAGCAATCGCGCGCTGCTGCGCAGTTAACACAACTCTATATATACGTTTAAGTTTCGGCGAGATTTTACCGGTGACCAAAACCCTAGTCAAGTCACTCAAATAAAGACCCGCTTTGGCACCCCAATCAATCAACAACAAGTCGGCGTCGCCGACCAATGCCTCCGTGGGCGGCGCATGGGGCAAAGCCGCTCGAGGCCCAGCGGCCACAATGGGTACAAACGAACAACCGAGGCCCCCGAACAAGCGGATTTGACGATCCAAGTCGTCAGCGATCTGTTTTTCAGTCTGGTCACGACGCAGGGCCGCCCGCACCACCCCAAACGCTTTCTCGGCAATTCTTACCGCGTTGCGTATCTCCGCGACCTCCTCACGGTCCTTGATCGTACGCAGTTGCTCAACCAAACCGTGGGTGGGGATGAATGTCGCTCGCGGTAGCTTGTCGCGCAATTGATCCAGTAAAGCGACCGTCATGACGTTGGCTTCGATCGCCAACTGCGCTACCTTGGCCTTTTTGACAACCTTGGCCGTGACGTCCACGATTGACTTGCCGGACCCTGTTTGGCGCACTTCTAATGGTAATCCAGGACACTCCTCGCTCAATTGGATCGTATAACGCGAATCGGTCACCAGGACTTGCCCGTCTCGCGTTACGAGCAGATAGCTATCGTCCCCCGTGAATCCCGTTAGATACGTGACGTTGCTAAAGTTTGTTACCAAAATCGCGTTGGCACCGCTGCGTTTGAGAAGTCGCCGCAGCCGATCTCGACGAGGTGCGGTTTGCTCCATAAGAGGCTTCCTAAGAATGACACAAAGTGGTGCTGTCGGACTAGCCCGCATTTCTCACACATTTGTAGCCGGAACGAGCAAACGCAGACTCTGCCGGAACTACGGTTGCTGCATTGCGGCTATTCTCGCGAACACGGTATCAACGGGGAAAACTGCGTTTGCGCTGTTCCAGCAAGGCTTTGCGACCTCGTTCC
>CBDUAB010000507.1:0-4249 GCA_965365045.1 uncultured Planctomycetales bacterium | reverse complement strand
ATTGTTCTATTCTACTTTCCTGGGACAAAGGGCTAGATGACGAGTGACGGCTATAACCTGTTGACCATCGACGCTGAGGACTGGTATCAGCTCGTCGGACGCCTTTTCACGACCGGAGAAAAGTGCCGTCCCGACATTTTGACCCGACAGCTTGATCGTCTACTCGACCTGCTCGAGCGCCACGGCTGCCGGGCGACGTTTTTCTGTCTCGGCATCTCGATGGTCAATTGTCCGGAGTTGGTGCGACGTATCGCCGATGCGGGACATGAAATTGGCAGCCACGGCTGGGGGCACGAGCCGATTCGGCAGATCGGATTGGAGCGGTTTCGAGCGGACTTGCGGCGGTCACTCTCCTGGTTGCAAGACGTTTTGGGTCGTCCTGTCGCGGGATACCGGGCCCCGGAATTCAGCGTTGAACCCGATCAGCTTGAGGCATTCTACGACATTTGCCTGGAAGAAGGCCTCAAGTACGATTCCAGCGTGTTTCCGATCCACGGACGTCGATACGGAATCCCACGGGCGGCCGCGGAGCCCAGCGTCGTACTCGAAAAGAATGGAAGACGCCTGGTGGAGTTTCCGCTGGCCACCGTGGCCGGTCTGGGACGGCGCTGGCCAGTGGCCGGTGGACTTTACTGGAGATTGCTGCCGAGCTGGACGATCCGCTCGGTGCTGAACCGAATCCACCGCGAGGGGCGGCCGGCGGTCCTCTATTTTCATCCCCAGGAATTTGATAAGGACCGCCTTGACGTCTCCCTGGCCGCGCCCGGCTCGAAGGCGGCGCGCCGGCGGGCTGCAGCGCAGAACCTAAGGCGGGGCTCGGTCTACGACAAGCTTGATGTCATGTTATCGCGATATCGATTCATGGCGATCGAGGACTACCTTCGTGAGCGGCAAATACTCTGAGCATATCGGGAACCTGCCTTTGGGCAGTCGTTTGCTGTAAACTCAAAATATGTTTCGAGCAGTCCCGACAAGTTATAGGACTGTTGAAGCCAACTGGCCTGAATTGACGCTGTTACCGGGGGTCGGCAGAACATTTGAGCGCTTCGTTGCCTTTCGCAACGTGCGGTGACCTTTTCGCAGAAGCGACGAACTGTCGTCGTCCAGAGTGTTGGAAAAAGGACGATGGCTGTGAAAGGAGGAGCGACGAACGCGGAAGAATGAAGATAGAATGAATGGAAAAGACCAAGGAGCGACGTGTTATGAGTTGGCAAGATCGAATTACGGTTGATCCGCAGGTATGTCATGGCAAAGCGTGCATCAAGGGCACGCGTGTGATGGTTTCCGTCGTGCTTGACAATCTTGCGGCGAGAGTTTCCCGCGATGAGATTCTCAAGAGCTATCCATCGCTCACCGTTGAGGACATCGAGGCTTCAATTGCTTACGCGGCGGAACTTGCACGAGAACGAGTTATTCCGCTTTATCCCGGAGCGGCGTAGATGCGCTTCAAGATCGACGAAAACCTTCCCGTTGAGGCAGCTTTATCGTTGCGTAATGCGGGTCACGATGTGCTGACGATTCACGATCAACAAATGGTTGGCGATCCGGATCCTCAGGTTGCCGTTGTCTGTAAGTCAGAACAACGAGCAATCATCTCGCTCGAACTGGATTTTTCTGATATTCGCACTTACCCGCCTGGTAACTACGACGGGATTGTGGTACTCCGTCCACGAACTCAAGCCTAGCCAGCTGTGCTAAATCTGATCGCACAACTGATCCCGCTACTCGACGCCGAGCCCCTCGAAGGCAACCTGTGGATTCTTCAGAGAAATGGGTTAAGAATCCGGGAAGGCAATGCAACGAGCGACTAAACAGGGTGGACTTTCGCCGCACGGGCCAATAGACCGTGTTATCTTGTGCCGCCGTCCCCACGTGGTCGTAACCTGCCTATGGGCAGCCGATTGCGGTAAACTCAACACATGTTTCGAGCAATTCGAGTCCTCTTTGGGAGACTTCCGTTTTGGTCATTCGTGTATTTTGAATTTATTTCGAATTTCGTGCTTCGAATTTGATCTCGATTGAGAAGCCGCACATTTGGCCGACACCAGGCCAACTCCCTCGAATCCGCATCGTCTGATAAGACCGAAAATGAAGAGCCCGCAATTCCAACTGCATAGTCCCTTTGAGCCGTCGGGGGACCAGCCCGAGGCGATTGAAGCGCTCGTCGCGGGAATCCACGCGAATGACCGGCACCAAGTGCTGATGGGTGTTACGGGATCGGGCAAGACGTTTACGATGGCCAATGTCATCCAGCAGGTACAGCGGCCGACGTTGGTCATTTCGCACAATAAGACGCTGGCCGCCCAACTCTACTCCGAATTCCGTGAGTTCTTTCCGCAGAACGCCGTTCATTACTTTGTTAGCTATTACGACTATTACCAACCCGAGGCCTACATTCCGCAACGCGACATCTACATCGAGAAGGATGCGTCGATCAATTCCGAGATCGACCGCTTGCGGTTGGCTTCGACAAGCGCCTTGGTCAGTCGCCGCGACGTGATCATTGTCGCCAGTGTCTCGTCCATCTATGGCTTGGGTTCACCTGATGACTACCGCAGCATGATGGTAGGTCTGTTGCTTGGACAAGAAGTCGATCGCGATGAAGTGTTGACCAAGCTCGTCGACATCCAATACCAGCGGAACGACATCGCGTTCGAGCGCTCGCATTTTCGCGTGCGTGGCGATTGCGTCGAAGTCTGGCCAGCATATGAAGAATATGGTTATCGCATCGAGTTCTGGGGCGATGAAGTTGAAAAACTCTCGATCATCAATCCCACAACGGGCGAAGTATTGAGCCAGCACGAGCAACTCTACATTTACCCAGCCAAGCATTTTGTGATGCCCGAGGATCGCATCGGGGCGGCTATCGAAGCCATCAAAGATGAATTGGAAGAACGCCTCGAAGAATTCCGCGCGCAGAACAAGCTGCTCGAGGCACAGCGGCTCTCGGCGCGGACACGCTTCGATATCGAAATGCTTACCGAAGTCGGCCACTGCCCGGGGATCGAAAACTACAGTCGTCCGCTCTCGCAGCGTAAGCCGGGCGAGGCTCCGGACACGTTGTTTAGTTTCTTTCCCGAAGATTTCCTGCTGTTAGTCGACGAATCACACGTCACGGTCCCGCAAATTCGGGCGATGTACGCCGGCGATCGTAGCCGCAAAACGACTCTGGTCGACCACGGCTTCCGACTTCCCTCCGCGCTGGACAACCGCCCGCTCACGTTCGAAGAATGGGAAAAGCGAGTGAATCAAGTCATTTACGTCTCGGCAACTCCCGGACCGTACGAGCTGGAGAATACGGGTGGAGAAATAGTCCAACAGGTTATCCGGCCGACGGGGCTGGTGGACCCGATCATAGTAATCGCTCCGGCCCGGACCCAAGTCGCTCACCTACTCGAGCAGATTAAGGAACGAACGGCCGTCGGCGAACGTGTTCTGGTAACAACGCTGACAAAACGGCTGGCCGAAGATCTGGCGGGATATCTCTCCGAGCAAGGCGTCGCCTGCAAATGGTTGCATAGCGAGTTGGATGCTTTTAAGCGCGTTGAGTTATTACGGAATCTGCGCGAGGGGCAATTTGATGTGCTGGTCGGCGTCAACCTCCTGCGTGAAGGTCTCGACCTCCCCGAAGTTTCCCTCGTCGCGATTCTAGACGCCGACAAGGAGGGTTTTTTGCGCAGCGAGACGTCGCTGATTCAGACGATCGGGCGGTCGGCGCGGAATGTAAACGCCAAAGTGATGCTGTATGCGGACAAAGTAACCAACTCGATGCAAAAGGCTATTGACGAGACAGAACGCCGACGCAAGGTGCAAGAGGACTTCAACCGCGAACACAACATCACGCCCGAAACGATTCGTAAGAACATCCGCGTTGGTATCGAAAGCGAAATCATGGCCCACAGGCAAGCCAATGAAGCGATCGGTCGCACGAACGAGGAAGACTATGTCACCGCCGAGTTCGTCCAAGAACTCGAAGCCGAAATGATGGAGGCAGCCGAACAACTGGACTTTGAACGCGCGGCGACACTGCGTGACCGGATCACCGAAATTCGCGATGACGGCGACAGTTCACCAAAAACGGAAGCACTTCCCACCCGACGTCGCCGCCGCAAGGGCCAGCGTGGTGCCAAGAGCCGCGTGCCCCGACCAAAACGCAAATGAGACCGAAGACTGAAGACCGAAGACTGAAGACTGAAGACTGAAGACCGAAGACTGAAGACTGAAGACCGAAGACTGAAGACCGAAGACC
>CBDUAB010000506.1:0-4255 GCA_965365045.1 uncultured Planctomycetales bacterium | reverse complement strand
GTACTTTTCAGGGATAATATATCCGCGCTGAATCATGCCGCCCGCCGCTTCGATGGCCGCCCGATCTTCGCCTGGATGTGCCTGGAGCGCTATCACGACAATCGAGTATTCGCCCACTTGAGCCCCGTCGCCGGCTCGCAACGTTGTCAATACAAAACGGCCATTCCGTTGAATCTCGCCGCGTGCCTGTCTTCCTGATTCATCTTTGGGAAGATAAAGCACCGTTCCATGCGTTAACGGCTGGCCCTTGTAAGTTACCGTGCCTCGAATAGCGACCATGTCAGGCAAACCGCCGTCCGATCCACAGCCAACCGCGGTCACGATGGCCAACAGACGTAGGCAGCTTGCCCACGGCTTTAGAATTCCGACATTTATTGGCGTTCTCATTTCGACGTATTCGATCGCGACCGGCGAAGTACGGAAAGTGTTTTCGGATCAGCAAGTTTTCCAATGATCCCTACGTCAACGTTACACTCTATTTTAGACCACAATTGACAACGCAACCAATTTCCCCGCGTTATCGCTGTTAAAATATAATAGCAGAACGATTTAAACGAGGGACCAAGCGTCAGATCGACCATGTCACAAGTTATCCGAGGCATTACTGCCAACGAACTGTTGACGATGCCGGATGACGGCAAGCGATACGAACTCGTGCAAGGAGAGCTGCGGATGATGTCGCCCGCTGGTCGAAGACATGGACGAATCTCGCCCAAAATTGCGCGGCGAATCGCCGACTACGTTGAGCAACACTTCATCGATCTAGGTCCGACGATGCCTGGATTTCGATTGGATGTTGCGGAGCTTTTTTCCTGAAGATACCAATGAAGCACGAGACACAATTTCTCCACCTCTCGATTCTGCATGGACTAACGACCGTGCGGCGGTACACGACTCTATGGTTAGCGCCATGGTTTGCAATAGCGACGCCCGTGCTGGGCTATTGCGCCGATTGGCCCACGCACGGCGCAAACAGCGGCCGCCAAGCTTACGTCGCCACGAATCTACAACTCCCGTTGCAGCCAAGTTGGATCCACGTACCGTCCGCGTCCCCACGTCCAGCGTGGCCAGCTCCCGCGCGGGGAAGCTACTGGCAAAAACTCGATCATCTCGAGCCGCGCGTGATCGACGATCACGCGTTTCACACCGTCGCGACCGAGGATTCTGTCTACTTCGGATCGTCGGCCGATGATCACATTTATTGTCTCGAAGCAAACACCGGAAAAACACGCTGGACGTTCGCTACCGATGGACCCATACGATACGCACCGGTTATTCACCAAGACAGGCTCTACGCCGGCAGCGATGATGGTCACGTCTACTGTCTGAATATGGAAACGGGAAGCCTCGTTTGGAAGCAGCGAATCGGCCCCGTTGATCGCAGAATACCGGGAAATGGCCGGCTGATTTCGATCTGGCCCGTGCGGACTGGCTTAGTGATTGATCGAGGAATGTTGTTCGCCGTGGCTGGCCTGTATCCCTCGCAGGGTGTTTACGCGCAGGCAATGGAACCGGCTGAAGGAAATGTGATCTGGCGTCAAGAACTCGACTGCTCTCCACAAGGATACCTATTAGCCTCCAGCAAGCTGCTCTTTATTCCCACCGGTCGCGGAAATCCAATCGCGCTGAGTCGAAGTGACGGTCATGTCATCGCGCGTTTCGAGGGAGTCGGCGGTAACTATGCCGTACTGCAAGGTGATGAGCTCATTGCCGGTCGCGGCAACGACGGATCACTCGCGGTTTCTGATTCCACGTTCGCGGAGCAATTCATCACGTTGCGTGGCAAGCATTTCACGGCAACTCCACATCAATCGTTCTTGATTGGCCGGGGCCAGTTGTCAGCGGTCGATCGGACCAAGCTCCGACAATCTCAAAAGAAGGGCGCCAATGGAAAGCGGAAACCTCCAAAGTTTGTCTCACCGCGCCTCTGGACCGTGGACTGTCGGGGAGAAAGTAGTGTGGCCGCCTGCGACAATCTGGTGATTGTCGGCGGCAGTCAGTTCGTTGTCGCACATGACCCAGCGGATGGTCGCGAAGTGTGGCGGCACGAGATCGAGGGGCGCGCGCTAGACCTCGCGATCACCGCACATCGGTTGTATGTCAGTACGGATCGTGGTCGGATTTACTGTTTCGAAAGTGGTAACGGTACTTCCGCACCGACCGCAAACCGAGATGTATTTGCCATTGATCAACAGCGCGATCTCGCCCCTCCACCGACAGCGCATGCCGAGACTCTGGCAGCTACAGCCGCGCGCGTTCTCGACGGAAGCACGACGAAGAAAGGCTATTGCCTTGTCGTCGGCGTCGGCAGCGGTCGCCTGGCCTATGAATTGGCGCTTGCCAGCGATCTGACGGTCGTCGCTGTCGATCAAAACCTGGCAAGAGTTCGAGAAGCTCGCAAGGCACTCATTGCCGCTGGTGTGTACGGAACGCGTGTCACGGTTCATCACGTCGAAGGCGAAGAGCTGCCCTTTACAGATTTCTTCGCCAACGTGATCGCGTCCGAAACGGCCATCACGAAAAATAGCCCGCCGGGCTGGCCACGGCAGGAACTCACACGCGTCTTGCGACCTTACGGCGGCGTGTTGTGGACTACTTACAACGATCCACCGTACGTCCGTGGTGAGCTGGCGGGCGCTGGGAGTTGGACCCACCAATACGCCAATCCTGCGAACACGGCCAACAGTGGCGACAAGCTTATCCAGCGGGATCTTCAACTGCAATGGTTTGGCGGTCCTGGACCGCAGGCTATGGTCGATCGTCATCTGCGCGCCCCGTCACCGCTTGTCGCCGGTGGCCGCCTGTTCGTTCCCGGAGAGAATTCATTAATTGCCGTCGATTGCTACAACGGAACTCAATTGTGGCAGACCGAGTTGCCTGATACACAACGTTACTCGATTCCCTTCGACTGCGGCTATATGTGCGTCGATGATGATGTGCTCGCGATTGCTGCACGGAGTCACTGTTCTTTCATTAGCACTCAGTCTGGTGAAGAGCTTCGGTCAATTCCCTTGCCCACCGTGGCAGGCAACGGGATGACTTGGGGTTACACGGCGCTGGTCGACGGCATGCTCTATGGGTCCGCTATGCTCCCCGGTGCCGCACGCACTCGCCCAAGTCGCAATCTGATTGATCGGGATTACAGCAATGATCGGCCGCTCGTGACCAGCCGGATGCTGTTCTGTTTTGACATCGAGCAGGAAATGTCACGATGGATTTATCAGAGAGGCGTTATCATTCATCCGACGATTACGATCGGTGATGGCCGCATCTGGTTTGTCGAAAGCCGCAACGAACTGGCGATGTCGAAGAAAAACGGCCGAGTTCCTCTTGCTATATTGCTCTCTGACAATGCGTTCCTCGTCGCCATCAACATGGACAGCGGCAATGTCGAATGGGAGCAACCGCTGGGAGACGTATTGTCACGCTGTCGAAACATCTTGTATTTGCAGTACGCCAGCGGGCAATTGCTTGGTTCCGGCTCGTACTTGGGTAAGGACAACGACTCGTCCTATTGCTTGCAAGCGTTTGACGCCGCTACCGGCCAGTCACAGTGGCATGCGACACATAAAAAAGGAATGCCGGAGGCGTATTCTCATGGCGAGCAGGTACACCATCCATTGATTTTGGATAATATCGTCTTCGCGGAACCCGTAATGTATGACCGAACCACGGGCCGCCGTACATGGCCCGACGGCGAATCCGCCGCGTGGTTTCTCCAGCGCCCGGGCCATAGTTGTGGAACGCTGTCCGGTGCGGGCGATTGCGTATTTTTCCGCGCGCATAATCCAACTTTGTTCGACGTCGGGAGTGGGGTACCACGAGCCGAGCGATTCCGCAAGCTTAGTCCATCACGACCTGGCTGTTGGATCAACATTGTTCCGGCCGCGGGATTGGTGTTGATCCCCGAGGCGAGTGCCAGTTGCGTCTG
Organism: uncultured Planctomycetales bacterium; assembly: GCA_965365045.1. Classification (GTDB taxonomy): domain Bacteria; phylum Planctomycetota; class Planctomycetia; order Pirellulales; family Pirellulaceae; genus CBDUAB01. The sequence goes on along the minus strand of CBDUAB010000506.1, from coordinate 324 downwards.
TCATTATTCGCTGCAGACTTCCATGGCGTTCTTGCCGAAGCGCGCGGATGACTCGAGTAAGGAGACCGTCAAAAACTAGCTGATGCCCAATCGTGAGAGGCACTTCCGCGCATATTCAGCTAGTACCTCCGTACTCGAATTGGCTTCGGTTTCGGCCAGGCACCAGAGGACATCGCGTAACGCGGCGACCGGTATGAGAACAAGGACCTTGGCTGCTGGGATGTCACCTCCGTGAGAGGCGGCCAGGAATCTTACCTGTGCGACGTTCAAGTCAAAGTTCATCGCGATAAAGGCCAAGTCCACGGCGGGATCGCCACGCCCCGC
>CBDUAB010000505.1:0-4255 GCA_965365045.1 uncultured Planctomycetales bacterium | reverse complement strand
ATTGACAATCTACTTACATCCAGTCGGTACTCTGGAACATCTCTTCGGAAATCATCCGTTCGGCGGCTTTGCCTAATTCGAGCAGGCTGCGCCGCTGACCGACCGCATGCCACGGCGTGACGTCGGCCAATTCTGGCATGATTTCGACCAGTTGATTGATGAGCGTTTCCGCCAACCGGGCGATCGCGATGGACGCCGGATCAACTTCGTCGTCCGTTTCAGCCTTTTCCTTGAGCGTCTTTGCCGTCTTCATGATTCGCACAAGATGAGCTCGCTCCATGACAGGCCTGGAAAGCGGTGAGCCGTTGTCGTCCAACAGCTCACCGATCGGAACCCCGAGAATCTGTTGCCACCTATATAATTCACTCAGATTTAAGTCGGTTGTTTCTTGCTCTTGGCGGCGGACTTCTCGGACTTCCACGCCCATTTGGCGCGCCGCACTTCTCAGTGACAACCCTTGCTGTTCCCGTACCGACGCCACACGATGGAACCGTGCGTCGTCAACTACTGGACAATCCGACGAAGCCGTACGTGGCTTTGTCAATTCTCTTGTTGCCATGTTCAACCTCCCACCCAAACTAGAGTTGGGCATAACAGGACCGCGAAAAGATAACGTTCGCGGGTGAGGACTCAGTCGCAACGGTCGTCAGCGCTGCAATGAATTTATGAATGAAAGCAGCATTTTGACGGCGCCGCGATGAGGATGACTCACCGACGAAACAAAAAGAAAAGACTCATTGCTCCTACTTCGCTACTGACAGCCAACCGCTTGTCTTGCGGCTGTCCCTAATCATCAGTAGTACCTTCGTGAAAAGGCCCGAAAACGCAGTTTGCCGAACGGCAGTATGTAATGAAAAAGATTGCCTTGTTCCGTAGGCCGAACGGCCATTGCGATTATGTTAACTTTGCGTATGGATTCAAAGCAATAGCATGCTGGCTTGCGATCCGGATCGAATCGCTCTAAACGCTGGACTGCAGGAAAGTTACCCACACTGTGAAGAAGGTGTTAAGAAATAGCACACCCGTCTATAGAGGTAGTGTGGCCTCGGATTTGGCCACGTTCCTGCACCTGCTATGCGGCGCGGCCGTGAGCTTGAGAGTGGAGACGGCGAGCCTGCGCGACCCAATCTTCACGTGAAATACGATCCTTGAACGCCAACAGATCGGAAAAGGCCTCGATGGCAGAGTCGTCCCAATCCATGATCTGCTTGTATGTATAGACGCCAAAATCGTTCAGTTTCTTTTCAAAGGATTCGACCACGCCCGAAATCTGTTTTAGGTCGTCCTTGAACGCGGGCTCGTGAACGTAAATCGTGCCCAGTCGCGGGTCGATGCGAGTGTTCTCGGCAGATTCTTGCACCGATTGTCCCGCCAAACCGCCGTCCACTTCATCCCGTTCACGCTGCAGATCGTCAATCGTCTGCTCGCGCGAATCGATCAGCTGGCGCAGGTCATCGATCGTTTGTTCGGCTTGTCCCAGACTAGCTGCGGTCAACTCATGCTCGAGCGATATCTTGCGCAAGCGTTCGGCCTGATTTGACAATCGTTCGGCGAGCGCTTCGCGATCGCTTTCATGGGCGGTAAGTTTGTCGCAGGTGGCCTGCAATGTGGCAATCTTTTGTTCCCTTTGTTTTAGCTCGCGCGTTAGCTGTTCGCGGTCTGATTGGGTCACTTTGAGTTCAGTCAGGACTTCTTCGCGTTGCTGGCGGAGGCGATCAACGTCGTGGGAATTCCGTTGCGTTGCTTGTTGTAAGTCGGTAACCGTCTCCTTGGCGGCGACTTCGGCGGCGAACGCTGCGTCGCGTTCGATCGACAACTGTTGCAGGCGACGGCGTCCATCGTCGAGCGCCGTTTGCACCATTTCCTTTTCCTCGGTTGCATTCTGTAAGGTCAGGCAGCGTTGGCGCAACACGTTGATTTCGTCCTGGGATGCGTCGAGGGCGGCCTCGAATTCCTGACGAGCGGCTTGCTCCCGTTGTACATCGGCGAGCGCCCGGTGGCAACGTGCTTGCAACTGTTTGTTCTCATTGGTCTGCTGTTCCAATTGAGCTGTTATTTTCTCGGCGTCATGTTGCGCCGCCAGGGCAGCATTACGCTCGGTGGTGAGCTTTTGAATTATCGCTTCATGCTCGGCGACAATGTCGTCCAATTTACCGACGTCTTGCTGCTGCTGCTCAAGTGCAACAGCGTTTTCCTCACGCTGCCTTTGCAGCTCTGCGAGTTCCTCGTCGCGATCCCGTGAAACAGACTTGATTTGTTCCAACTGTCTCTGAATTTGATGTTCGGCGGCACGCGCTTCGTCACGCTCAGCTTCAAGTTTACGAACCTGCTCACGTCGTGCGCCAATGGCACCCACCAACTGCGTTCGTTCCAATTCGGCATTGCGCAGTTTCAGACATTCGCTCTTCGCCATCGTGAGTTCACGGTTTTGGCTTGAGAACGCCTCGTCGAGTTCCGTGCGTTGCCGTTGACAATTCTTCAGTTCCAGCGTCAATTCCGAATTCTGAGCGCGGACGTCTTCCAGCCCCGTGGCATGTTCATTGGCTTGGGTCGCAAGTTGCTGCGTAAACGTTTCGGCGTGCTGATGAGCTTCGTCCAGGCGAATTTGAAGTTTCGTACCGTCATCCTTTCGCTCTGCGAGCGACGAGACTTGTTGCCGTAAATCGTCGATCTTGTCTTCGGCTTGAACCAAAGCTTTTTCGACGACGCGACGCTCCGCACGTTCGTATTTAACGGTCTCGGCCGAGTCGCTAGTCAAGTCTTGGATGTTTTGCAGTTCCGAGCCGACTTGGCTATAGTTCGCGCCGAACTTCTCCCAAGCCGTCGTTAAATCGTTATGCGAGTCGCGCAGTTCGATCCATTCCTGGCGTTGTTCCGTGTGCTTTTGCTCGAGACGCGAATACGAATTGCGTTGCTCATCGAGTGCGGCTTGGAGAGTGGCGTTTTGTTCTTGGACCTGTTCCAGCTGCTCGGGTACACCGCTTGCATCCGCGCGAAATGGATAACAGACGGCGTACCCCACGAGAATCCCCGCGACAAGCAGGAGCATTGTGGAAAACACCGGATGGTTTAGCAGGCCAAGCAGGACGATCATCAATTAACTCCTTGACAGGAATGCCACTTCTATCTGCTCGGCGATTGGGAAACAGATTCTTCAGTCATTTGGATGAATCGAAACAATGATGCTTGCCTCGCGCTCATAATCTGCCATCGCCGCTAGCGTGGAGTTCACGGTTTGTCCCGCGCTCATCTGACGAATGCAGCGACAGCACCCGACCCCTCTTCCTCTGGTTCTAGCGATTGAGAAGATCCGTTGATCATCACCTCTTACAACACGCGCGTAGACTGATAGCTTGCGTTGCTTGCGGCGCCGAGGTGTGTGAAATTGCCTGCTCGCGTTGCTACGATCTGGACGGATGGTTTACAATGGGCTAACCGGTCGTGTCTGTGCCTGTCGAATGGGTGTTTGTCGAATGCCATTCGCCGCGACTGTTTCTGTGCTTGCCAGATGTCAAGGATGACACGTGATAAACTCAACAGCCATTAGGCAGCCGATAATTGAGGAATCTGACGAGTTGCGAATGGGTCGCCAAATCGTGCGCGACGAAGCCAGCGCGCTGTCGGACGTTGCCAAGCTCCTCGATGACAATTTTGTTGATGTGGTGCGGCGGATTGCCTTATGCCAAGGTCACGTTGTGGTGCTGGGCATGGGCAAGGCGGGCTTGGTTGGACAAAAAATTGCCGCCACGCTCTGTTCCACTGGTAGCCGAAGCCATTTCTTGCATCCGGCCGAGGCGTTGCACGGTGACCTCGGTCGCGTCGCGCGCGGCGATATTGCTCTCGTGTTCTCCCACAGCGGCACAACGGAAGAGATTGTTTGTCTGGTCCCTTTACTCAAGCGGCTTGGCGTTTTGGTGGTCGCGATCACGGCCAATCTGGACAGCACGCTTGGCCGGTCGGCGGATACCGTGCTGACTCTCGGCCAGCTCCGAGAAGCGGGCCCTCTGGGTCTCGCGCCGAGCACGAGTACGACGGCGATGATGGCGTTGGGAGACGCGTTGGCGCTTGTTGCCAGCCACGTGCGCGGTTTCGACGCGGCGGATTTCGCTCACTTCCACCCTGGTGGAAACTTAGGAAGACTCCTCACGCGCGTCGAAGATGCCATGCGGCCGCTACATCGTTGCCGTGTTGGGAATGAATCGCAAACCGTGCGCCAAGTCCTCGTGCAGGTCGGTCGACCGGGCCGACGTACGGG
>CBDUAB010000504.1:0-4264 GCA_965365045.1 uncultured Planctomycetales bacterium | reverse complement strand
TGACGAAGCTCATTGCATCAGTGAATGGGGACACGATTTTCGTCCGGACTACACGCGGCTGACGGAATTCCGACAGTTGCTGGGCGCGCCAACAACGATCGGCCTCACCGCCACGGCAACGCCCGAAGTACAACAAGATATCGTACGGCAATTGGGAATCGCTGCCGACGAAATGAAACTGTATCACGAAGGCATTAATCGACCGAACCTGAGTCTCGAAGTAAAGACCGTTTGGGGCGAAGAGGAAAAACGTGACTACATTGTCGACGTCGCGCGACGGCCTGAGGTTCAACAAGGAAGCGGCATTGTTTACTTTACTTTGATCAAGACGCTTGACCGGTTTAGCGAGTATCTCCGCGAAGACGCCGTGGATCATGTGTGTTATCACGGCGAGCTAGATCGCCGGCAGCGGCGCCGCGTTCAAGAAGACTTCATGAACGGAGCGACACGACTCGTCCTGGCGACCAACGCGTTTGGTATGGGGATCGACAAGGAAGATATCCGCTTTGTCTTGCACGCCGACGTGCCTGGCTCGATGGAGTCGTACTATCAGGAAATCGGTCGCGCGGGTCGAGACGGACTGCCCAGTCTTTGCACTTTGCTGTACGAACAAAGCGACTTAATGACCCAAATGGAGTTCATTCGTTGGAGCAACCCTGAAGCGGACTTCTATCAGCAATTGTACGATTACCTAACGGAGCGAGCCGAGCAAGTTCGCGCGTTTGGCATGGAGTGGCTCAACAAGCAATTACAGTGTCGCAGCAAGCATGACCATCGTCTAGAAACCGCTTTGGCGATTCTGGACCGTCACCAAGTTGTGCGTGACAACCAACCGCCGGGGTGCTTTGAAGTGACCGCCGACCTGCCGGCGCGGCTGACCGACGCAGCGTACCTGACTGAAAAACTCCAGCGCGATCAACGCAAACTGTACGCCCTTGTCGAATACGTCAACTATGAAGGCGACCGAAAAGCGTTCATTCATGACTATTTTGGGTTGCCGTATCATGGTGCGTGAACACGTTAGACAGCCCAGTGCCACGACAGCAACTGCTCGCCGGATGACTGTCGAGCCATCGCGCCGACGTACCCTTCGATGGGCATCACATGGACAAGGTCCCAGCGGCTCGCCTCCTCCGCGCGATCTTTGATCCACTGAATTTGAACCGGTTCGGAATCTACAATGCTGACGCACACATTGCCTAAGGGAAACGTTAGCCCCGTTCCGATGGCCTTGAGGAACGCTTCTTTGCGCGTCCAACAGCGAAAAAAATGCTCTTGCCGTCGCACTTCACACAGTTCCCGCACAATCACGTCGATTTCGGGCTGCGCGAAGAACCGTCGAGCGAGACCCTCCATGTTGGTCATTTCTCGAATTCTCTCGATGTCGATTCCCAATTCCGTGCGGTAGGTGATTGCTAACAGGGCCCAGTCCTTGGAATTCGTGAAATTGAACTCCAAGTGCGGATCACTGACACCCTCGGCAAAGTAGGGTTTGCCTAAATTGGTATACTTAAAATCGACTTGCTCAGGGGCAACGTCAATATAGTTGCCCAAGATGCGTCGCAGTTGCGCTCGCCCCGCTGTGAAACGTTGTCGATGTTCGTCGAATAGAAATCGATCAGCCTGCTGTTGTTCGGCGTCCGTCAATAGATCGCGAAACGAGCGGATGCGTCCGTCCGGCTCGGCCAGCCAAATCCGCCAGACGTGGATCGTGTCTTCTTCGAGCGGCGGAACATCCGCGCGATTCGGCCAAGAATCAACCACGTTTTGCATAGACTCCTCGAAAATAAATTGCGGAGACTACCGCACGACATCTTGAAATGCTTCCTGCAGTTTTTGCAGGGCCATCCGCGCGTGCTGTCCGTCCACAACTACATTCACACGCACTTCACTGGTATTGATCATTTCAATGTTGATGCCCGATTGGGCCAACGCGCGGAACATGCGGTCAGCAACCCCAGTATGGCTGCGCAATCCGATACCGGAAACAGAGAGTTTCGCAATCCGGGGATTGCTTGTCACTCTCCCACAGGACAATTGCTTGGCCATCCGCGTGGCAACCGATACCCCCTGATCCAAATCAGCGCTCGGCACCGTAAAGCTCAGGTTGGCCAGCCCGTCGTGCCCAAAACTCTGTACGATCATATCCACAAAAACACCCGCGCCGGCAACTTCTTCGAACACCCGGGCGGCGATCCCCGGTTCATCGGGAATGCTGTCAATCGAAACACTCGCTTGGCCGTCATCAAGAGTAATTTCGTCCACCGTGAGTTCTTCCATGTCGACGCCCTGCAACCGCTCAACAACATCAGCTGCGTCGCCTGCTGGCGAATGATTGGCCGTGGAGCGCGCGGGAATGTGCGGCGCGAGAGCGGCATCCGTCGGTCGCTGATCGAGGTGAAACGCCCGGTGAACGGCACGCAAAGCATCAAGAGATTGGTCGCGATCCACTAACACCGAGATCTTGATCTCGCTGGTCGTGATCATCTGGATATTGATGTCGGTTTCAGACAAGGCACGGAACATGCGGTCCGCGACACCCGTTTGCCGCGCCATTCCCAAACCGACGACGGAGACTTTGGAAACGTGGTCGTCACTCGAAATCTCGACCTGTCCTAGTTCTTCGCTAGTCTCCTCGACCGCTTCCAAGGTGATTGGCAACTCGTCGCGCGGTACGGTAAAGGAAATATTCGCGCGACCTTCGCGGCCAATGTTTTGCACAATCATGTCGACGGTCACATTGCGTGCCGCGATTCTAGAAAAGACGGCTAGACTCGTGCCCGGTCTGTCCGGCACACCGCTAATCGTGATGCGAGCTTCGTTCTTGGTCAATGCAGCACCGCTCACCGGCGCCGAACTCGATTCTGGTTCGTTGACAATTATCGTGCCGGGTATGTCGGCAAAGCTACTGCGAACGTGAATCGGCACCTCGAACTTCTTGGCAAACTCGATCGATCGGCTGTGCATCACGCCAGCGCCAAGACTGGCCAACTCAAGCATCTCATCGTAACTGATTTGAGCGACCTGGCGCGCTTCGGGCAGCACGCGCGGATCCGTCGTGTAAACTCCGTCCACGTCCGTGTAGATCTCACAGGATTTCGCATTGAGAACGGCCGCCAGGGCGACGGCAGTCGTGTCGCTGCCGCCGCGGCCAAGCGTCGTGATGTTAAGGTCTTCGTCGATCCCTTGGAAACCGGCGGCGATGACAATCTTTCCGTCGGCCAGCACGCGCTCCATTCGTTCCGTGGAAATTGAACGAATTCGCGCTTTGGTATGCGAACTGTCCGTTCGGATGCCAATCTGCCCGCCGGTCAGGCTAACCGCGTGAGAACCGAGTGAGTCGATTGCCATCGCCATCAGCGCGACACTGACTTGCTCCCCAGTGGATAGCAACATGTCCATCTCGCGCGCGGGTGGCCGTTCGTTGATTTGGCCCGCTAAGTCGACAAGCATATCGGTGTTCTTGCCCATCGCGCTGACAACCATCACAACATTATGGCCCTGCTGCCGAGCGCGCACGGCCTTGCGGGCCGCGGCCAGAATCTTTTCACTATCGGCGACGCTCGTGCCGCCGAATTTTTGGACAATGAGAGACATGGTTTTTGATTGAGCGTGTGTAATCCTCGAGCGCACTTGAGGAGAATGACTAATGTCTAAGGACTAATGACTAAGGAAATCCGAATGCCTAATGAAAATTCAGGAGAAAGACGCGAGGACTCCGAGGTTGTGGCCTCAATCCTCTCGTTTTCGGGTGTCTACACACGTCGGCGTTCGTAATTAGTTTAGTCATTAGTCATTGGTCATTAGTCATTCCTTAGTCCTTAGACATTAGTCATTCACAATGCGTGTACTATCTTCTTCGACCGACGAAGTACTGCATCAGTTTATGTCCCTCCGGAAACACTAACTCCGACCCTGCCGCGGAACCTTCATCATAAGTTGTCCACTTATCGGCTTCGATGCCCGTGCCACAAATCGTCCAAGGCACATATCCGTGGCTATGTGTCTTGGTTCGCAAAAAAGTCGGATGATCCGGCGTTACCAACAGACAGTAATCGCCCTGGCCTTTAAGTGCGGCATGCAGCGGCGCCACGATGTGCCGGTCGATCTCCTCGAGCGCTTTGATTTTGCCTGCAACGTCTCCTTCGTGAGATGCTTCGTCCGAAGCTTCGACATGCACACATATTAAGTCGGTATCTGGCAAGGCGTCGATGGCATATTGTCCTTTTGCCGCATAGTCGGTATCCGTATAGCCGGTCGCACC
>CBDUAB010000503.1:0-4265 GCA_965365045.1 uncultured Planctomycetales bacterium | reverse complement strand
AGCGCGTTTGACTGGGGGTCAAAAGGTCGCAGGTTCAAATCCTGTCACCCCGACTGAGTAAGCCGTGAATCTGAAAGGGTTTACGGCTTTTCTGTTGTGACTGGCAAATGGCAGCATGAGCCTCATTACTACCGATGAGGCCAGATTGAACGGGGCTACGGCCGTGAAGAAACATGAGGTGATCTTGGATTCGGATGAACCAAAGACCACCACCCAAAGGATGCGGAAGGGAAGGTTGGCGGGGATGTTTCGAAGCCTGTACGACCGCCTCGTGGGTAACAGCCGGCATGGCGATGACGATACGCAACAGCGGATTCAGCGTCGGTTGTCGCAGGAAGAGAGTAGGCGGAAGAGTCGGCGGGAGAGTCGTAAACCGCGATGAAGTACAGCTCCTTCGCCTGCTTGCGTATCGCCTGCTACCCGCAAGTGAGTTTGTGGATAGTACATCGATATTTGGTCGCCGCAAACGACCCCGCCGCCGCCCGCACCCCCGCGTCAATTGCCCTACTGTATTCCAGGTTGGCGACCGGGCCGCTCATGTTGCTCAATGGGCATTTCATTGCGGCTATGGTGTACCTGTTTAACTGCGTCGTTGGTACGGTCCTGATCGCAGCAACTGCCGGGCAAACGCAGGAACCGTTGCTTCTCGATGTGCTCGGAGGCGTCGAAGTATGGTCGGCACCGCAACCGGCTCCTGACGACGGCTAGCCATGTTCACGTTAGCCACTTTGACGTGCCTACGTCGGCGGACATTCGGCACCTAGCCTAGCGATGCAAAATGCGAATCGTGAGAATCAGTTGCAACCCACGTAGGACTTGGTAGGCTGCGGCTAAATAGGTTCTGCGGCACACCCCGAGAAAGCCAATCCTGAATCAGAAGAACGTGCAAGGTTCCTGTGCTCTGGCACATGAGCTTCGCACGTTTTTTTTTGGGGCCGACACCAAGTAACCTCGGCGAAAAACAAGTTTTTGAGCTGGACGAGTTAACTCATAACCTCGTGTCAAAAAAGAGGAATGGAATAATGAACAAGGGACGACTTCTTAGGGCGTTTGGCTGCGTCGTGGGTACGGTCTTGTTAGCGACAACCGTCGTTCAAGCACAGGGCCCATTTATTCTCGACGTACGAGGCGGTGTCGAAGTTTGGTCGGTTCCGCAACCTGATCCGGGCCCCGGTTACGAGGCGACGAAAGTCGTGCTCAGAGGGGTTGATCCGGCATCCAAACCGGTAACCTTCGAAAACCTCAGATTCGATGGTGAATTGGTCCAAACTTGGCTCTCGGGTCCATTTGGAACGGACACGTCAAAAAACGTTGTTGCCGGTCCGACGTATCCCGCGGAGTGGATTCCATTTGACTCGCACTTATTAATCTCAAGTATGCCGCCACCCTCCATGATTGGCAGTGATTCAGAAAATGGATTCAACGGAATTAGCGAAACCAACGACAACTCGATTGGCCAAATTCCGGGACTGTCGCTTGTTCAGGACAGGGTACCCCCTGTGTCAGGCATCGGCCCAATTTCGATGGTCGATCCAACCGACACCTTCTTTCTGGACTCCGCTTTTCAAACGAATGAAGTCAGCCTCGCATACTTGGTAGGACAAACGGGTGTCGCTGCTGCCGCCGGCCACATGTGCTCGGCGAGGGTATTATCAACTCTGGTGATCCAGGCGGTGCCCAATGGGGATTCGGTGAAAACCCTGATCCACTTCCAATTGTTGGACATATACATGGGCATTTTTGTGTCGCAAGTGGCGTGGAATGTGTAGAACTCTTGTCCCCGGGCGACGGAATATCAGGTGGTCAGAGGGACGGGGCCAACTTTAATATCGGCGTCGCCGGAACGGCCGCTGGTGTCAACAACTGGCCCGCTGGCGAATCACCAAATCACGCCATCGACGGTGTCGGCCAGAAGTACTTGAACTTTGGCGAAACCGATACTGGATTCGTCATCACGCCGGCAGTTGGCCCTACGACGGTCGGAGGCCTTAGGCTCTGGACCGCAAACGACGCCGAGCCGCGTGATCCCGCGAGTTTCCAGCTTTTTGGTACCAACGCCGACGTCAGCGGTGACACTATCGCGATGTCCGACTTCACGCAAATCCTCGAAGGTGTTCTCGATTTGCCTAGTTCTCGCAACGCTGGTGGCGATGCCCCTTTGGATGACGCGAACTCACAAACTTTTAGGTTTGGCAACGACACCGAATTCGACAGCTACCTCGTACTTTTCCCGAACGTAAAAGACGCCGCGTCTGCGAACAGCATGCAGATTGCGGAAGTTCAGTTGTTGGGCGTTCCTGAGCCAGGTTCCATGTCATTACTCGGCATGGGGGCTCTGACGTTTCTTGGTGTCTTAAGAAGCCGCATGACAAAGTTCCACATTGAACGCTCATAATCGTCACGTATATGACGTGTTCATTCAGCCATGCCAATGTGAATAACACGTCGCTTATCAAAAGGGAAACGGATCAAGAAGACAAGAAAGTTCCTTAGGACGTTTGGCTTTGCCGTTGGAACGGTGTTGTTTGCGACAACAGTCGTTAAAGCGCAGTTTGAAACTATTCTCGACGAAACCAACGACATGTCGATTGGCGAAATACCTGGACTTCCCGATGTTCAAGGAACTCCCTCAGTGTCAGGCGTCGGTCCAATTTCGATGGTTGATCCGACGGACGCCTTCTTCCTTGCACCTGCGTTTCAGAGCAATGAAGTCGAGCTTGCTTACTTGGTAACCAGAAGCTTCACCTTACAAGACCAAGATTACGGAGTCTGTCCAATGACATTTGGCGTGCTCGGTGTGGGCATCATCAATGCCGGCGATCCAGGCGGTGCTTCTTGGGGTGCAGATGATCCACTTCTAATGGTGTGCGGCATCCCTGAACCGAGATCGGCGTTGTTGCTCGGAATGGGTGTTCTCATGTTTGTTGGGCTCTCGCGACGCCACCATTCAACGGGGTGCGGTTTTGTTCCCGGATCCAGGACCGGATGCCATCGGACGATTGGCCTTTGCGGGCCGTACAGCTGGAGTGAATGGCAACCACCACATCGACAACATCGAAGTCACCCAGGAACTCGACTCTCTTGGGATCGCTGTTGATCTTCGCGTCGGCGGCGGTTCCGACCGACGCGCTGATGGCTTCAGCTTGAATTTTGCTCGACCGAACGATCCAGTCTTCTCTGAAGAGGGTGGCGGCATCGGCGAAGGATGGGCAAAGCTGGAAATCCACGCCGAAAACATTGGAGAGGGTTGGAGTAACGCCTTTTTCACGATCAGCTACAAAGGCAACGAAGTTTTCAATAGTCCGCTTTGCTGCCCTCCCGAGCTGGCACCAAACTGGCAGAATGTTTCGATGCCCGTGCCGGGACAAAGCCTGCCCGAACCCGCCGCCGCAACCCTTGCCATCTTCGCCCTAGCTGCTGTGACGTGCCTACGTCGGCGGACACGTGGCACCCAAACCGTTTTCTCTTTGCAGCATTCAGTTCGCCACGACATCCAAACCACCTCGGTCCGCCGCTGCTTGGTCTTTCCTCGCCCGCTGTCGTTGGGTCGGTTGATCTCGACCCGGCGCCAATCACACTCGGTCGTACATGTCGCAGCGACATCCAGGCTCACGAATCGAGTCGAGCGATAAATTGACCACCGCTAGCGTACCAGCCATCACCTAATGGCGAGCACCATGTAGTTTCCACTTGCAGTCGATACGACATTTGGTGCGGCCCCTCAATCGATACTTCGACAATGTCCTTGGGCTCGAGCGCGAACGAATGCAGTAGGCCGACGCCTTTGTCGGAAATTTCCCGCGTAAATCCTGTCACCGCAGAAGCTGAGTCGCGTTGAATGAGAACCCTTTTCAGATACGGTTCCCGCTGGAGGCTTCGTCTATCAATGCCCAGATCGGTAGCCTCGCACAAAAGTACGGCCACTGCTGCCTGTAATTCAACTTCATCGCGACCGAGTGTACTTGCTTCCATCAGCTAACCCCTTCTTGCGTGGTTCCATTTCTGTGTCGGATTCGACACGATCTACAGAAGATTAGGTTATTGTGTTTGCTGAGACGAGCGTGACCACTTAAGACGAAATCGCCAGTTGCTCTGTTGGCCGTCATCAGCCCAGCTTCCCGCGTGCAAATGTGGCATTCTGTTGCTTGACTGCGGCAATCCGTTGCCCCTATCGTAGGCGCTGACGCCACCGACTTGAACAACCTCGCTCTGAATCGGCGAAAGGACGAAGACGTTGCAGCCTGGTCCGCGGGAGACTTTAAAGC
>CBDUAB010000502.1:0-4265 GCA_965365045.1 uncultured Planctomycetales bacterium | reverse complement strand
ACTTCGTGCGATTCGTTTATTTGCAGAAGTCCGGTACCGTGACATGTTTTCGAGAGCGCAGCGCAGGACGTCGTATCGGCGACTGAAATGCATAAGACCACCACTTTTTTACGATTGGGCTAGCCCAGGCCAGCTAACACTTTATCAGAATCGACCAAGTATCGACAATTATCCACGCCCGGCTCCGCGGCGATGCTTTCGTATCGGCGGCGTCCTGCCGTCTATTTGTTCGCTCCAGAGTGACGTTGTCCAGCGATTCTCTGTATCATGTGGCTGGGTCGGAAACATGAATGTCGACCGACTTCACGACAGTTCATACATCGAGATTGATAGGGGTCCGCCATGCGTTTTTCTTTTGCTGTAATCTTCGCCTTGTTGTGCACCAACGCCGCCGTTGCCCAGCGTCCCCGTAATCTTGGTCCAGAGTGGGAATCTCTTTTCAATGGCAAAGACCTCAGTGGTTGGAAGGAAATCGGGCACGAAAAATGGGTCGTCGAAGACAGCGCGATCTATGGCGAAGGAGTGACGAACGAATATGGCTACCTAGCAACGGAGAAGAAGTACAAGGACTTCCACCTGTTTCTGCGTTTCAAGTGTGAAGCGAGCGGAAACAGCGGCGTCTATCTCCACACAGAATTCGAGCCCGGGACGCCCAAGGTAACGCAGGGCAGACAGATTGAGATCGACCGGGCGGTCGGACATCATACGGGCGGCATTTATGGAGACGGCAAGGGGTGGATTGTCTGGCCCGCTCCGGAGCTCGAAACCGTTATTCGATCGGATGATTGGAACGAGATGCTGATCAAGGTCGAAGGCCATCGTTACATCACGGTCCTTAACGGCGTACAGATGATCGACTTCACTTACCCTTCGCCGAGTGCAACCGAAGGAGTAATCGCCCTGCAGTTGCATTCTGGTGGGCAAGGACGCATGCGGTTTAAGGATATCTGGATTCGTGACCTTTCAAAGTGATATCAAATGACAATAGATCGCTCGTTCAAACCACAATTACACAGCCACCAGGTTTCCCGACGCCGCGTTCTGCAAACGATTGGCGCGCAGGCTGCCGCCGTGCCGGTGCTCTCATGGTTGAATGCTTACACGGCTCTCGCGGCCAACGAGAAAGAGTACGATCCGCTTAATCGATTTCCACGGATGGTACATGAGTTCTTCGTCCAGCAGGTGAGAGACTCGGGCGCTCGCCACCTCCAGAGGATGAGCCAACTCAAAACGAAGGCCGACGCGGAGATTTACGTACGGACGGCGCAAGAGCGAATTCGCAAATCGTTCGGACCAGCACCGCAGCGCACGCCGCTCAATCCGCAGGTGACCGGTACCGTCGAACGCGATGCCTATCGAATTGAAAACGTGATCTTCGAGAGCCGCCCCGGATTTCCCGTAACCGCGAATCTGTACATCCCAAAAGGACAGACGGGACCAATGCCGGCCGTTGTTGGAACGTGCGGGCACTCAACCAATGGCAAAGCGGTCGAAGCGTATCAATCGTTCGCGCAAGGGTTGGCTCGGCTGGGCTATGTGTGTTTGATTTACGATCCGATTGGCCAAGGTGAACGGCTGCAGTACGTAAATGAAGACCTCTCATCAAAAATCGGAATCGGCGTCCGTGAGCATCTGCACGCAGGGAATCAGCAGTTCCTGGTCGGCGAATTCTTTGGCATGTGGCGCGCGTGGGACGGCATCCGTGCGCTCGATTATCTGCTGACTCGGCCCGAAGTCGACAAGCAGCACATTGGCGTGACCGGAAACTCAGGCGGCGGCACAATGACGACTTGGCTTTGCGGAGTGGAACCGCGGTGGACGATGGCAGCTCCCAGTTGTTTCGTCACGACGTTTCGACGCAACATCGAGAACGAACTACCGCAGGATACGGAACAATGTCCGCCTCGCGCACTGGCGTTGGATCTGGATCACGTTGACTTTCTGGCGGCCATGGCGCCGAAGCCAATCATCATTCTGGCGAAGGAACGAGACTATTTCGACGTGCGCGGATCGGAAGAAACCTACGATCAGTTACGGCGGCTCTATCGCTTGCTTGATGCGGAAGACAATGTCGCCTTGTTCGTCGGTCCGACCGGACATGGATTCTCCCGCGAAAACCGCGAAGCCATGTATTCCTGGTTCAACCGCGCGACGGGCAAAGCTGTTACTGTCGCCGATGGTCAACTGGATGGGGTTCTGCGATCGACCGGCGAAGTCAACTTCACCGCGGAACCGGACATAACAATCGAAAAGGACGAAACACTGTGGTGCACACCTCAAGGACAGGTTTCCGCTCTTGAGAACACGCGCACGGTATTTGATTTTACGCTTGAAAAATCAAAGCGGCTGGCTTCTTTTAGAAAACCACTTCGCGGCGAAGCGCTGCGACGGGCCGTTGTCGACGTCCTTAAGCTGCCGACAAATGGGCGTGGCGTTCCCGACTATCGCAACTGGCGCTACCTGGGTTCGCGAGAGTATCCGACGGAAAACGCAATGGCCTACACCGTCGACACGGAACCGGGCATCCATGCCATCGTGTATCGCCTGACCAACCAGCGCTGGCATTCGCGTCCACCCAGCGGCGGAAAGCGAGCCATTTTGTATGTGGCGCATCTTTCCAGCGACAGTGAATTGCGTGACGAGCCAGTGATTCGCGAAGTGATGCAGGCGGAACCTGAATCACCCGTCTTCGCTTGCGACGTCCGTGGAATCGGTGAGTCGCTTCCAGACACGTGCAATCCCGGTTCATTTCACGAAACCTATGGCAACGATTACTTCTACGCGATCCACAGTCTGATGCTGGATCGTCCGTACCTTGGCCAGAAGACTTTTGACGTTCTACGAGTCCTCGACTGGCTGGCATCCCTGGGCCACTGCGACATTCACCTCGTCGGTTGCGGTTGGGGAGCATTGTGTGCAACCTTCGCGGCCGTGATGTCGGATCAGGTCAAACAAGTCACACTCAAGAATGCTCTGATGTCGTACACGGGAATCGCCGAAAGCGAACACTATAACTGGCCGCTGTCGGCGTTGCTGCCGAACGTACTCGCGCACTTTGATCTTCCGGACTGTTTCGCTGAATTGAAACGGAAAGACCTGCGCCAGATCGATCCGTGGGGCCCGGAGCCTCCAACATGAAGCGAGCTCGTCATGGGAGTATCAGCCGAATCGCACAGATGTCGACCATTTCAATCGCGATTACAAACCCGAAAGATTCTCAGTTAAGATCGGATCGCGTTTCGATCCCAGCCTCTGACAAAATCTTCGACGAGAGTTTTTCGAAGTCTTTATAAGCGTCTCTGACGGCGGCTACGTTCGCGCCTAACGCACCGTCGGCAGGTCTAAGGTGAAAGATCGGTTTCCTGGCTTCCTGCGCCATCGCCATTAAGCTTCGATAATGTTTAAGCATCGCCAAGCAATTTCGATCTGATTCGACAACAAGTTTCTTTTGCCGTTCATCCGCAAGCACATACTTTCGATAGGCGTTTGGCACCCGCGCGATCCATTTGTGATACGATTTAACAGGATACTTTTTTCGTTCACTGTGCTGCATCACGATATAACCGAGTGGGTTCATTCGACCTTCCGGCAACATAAGGTCAGAGGCTGGGTTCTTAACAACGCGCTCTTGCCATTCGAGCCTCCATGCTCGGAGTCGTGGACCCAGGTTTCGCAAACCTTGGATGGAGAATAAGTCCGGTCCAAGTGGTATGACCAAATGATCCGCCGAGATCAACGCCGCTCGATTGATGGCGCCGAGATTTGGTCCGAGATCGATCAGGACAACATCCGCTTCGTGTCGTTCTCCCGCATTCTGCAGCACTCGCCAAAACGCAGAAATAACCCGAAAAGCACGCTCATCGCGGTCAAGGCACTTTGGCCAAACTTGTGACAGGTCGTCTTCAAAATCGGACAAACCCATGTCGCCAGGTATCAATGCTAGGTTGTCGTCGATTCGTTCGAGCAAAGGATCTCGAATGTCGCCAATACCACGTTTAATCGGTTCCACTGCACCGTAAATTGTGGCGACGCTCGTATCCTCAGGCCAAAGTTCTTCTAATCTTTCCTCAGATAGAAACGCTGCGGAAAGATTCCCTTGTGGGTCCATATCCGCCGCAACGACACGGCGGTTTTCGTTGGCAAGCATATGGGCGACATGAAAGACCAACGATGTCTTTCCAACGCCACCCTTGTTGTTGAAAAACGCAATGACCGGAACACTCATGACGCTTTCCTCACTGTTGCAAGGACGTGATTCACCTCAG
>CBDUAB010000501.1:0-4269 GCA_965365045.1 uncultured Planctomycetales bacterium | reverse complement strand
GTACCTCGATTGTCACGTTGACATCACACGGGAGCGTGATGACTACTTTGGACGGCTCTCACTAGCTCAGCGAGACTAATTGTTGGGAAAGTTCATTTCGCCAGGTCTTTCACAGCCTCTCCGAGGGCCATTATACAAAACGTCGGATTTCAGCCGGTTGGCGGCATGGCGAGAACACCAATGCGACTTAAACCAACACCGGAAACAAAGCTATCGTTTATTCTTTAGGACCAGTGCGCTGGGATTGTTTCTGTTTTTTAATGGCCTACACACTTGTTTCTAGGTTAGACTAAACGCCTTCAATGATGCTCGCACACGACAGCAGGTGACCGGAGAACTAATGATGAAGACTCGAGTATTCTACACCGTGACAATCGTTGTTATGTTGGCATGTTTTTCTCGTCAATCCCTTGCGGACACGGTTGCGTCCGAAGACTTTGATGGAGGAGCCGTAAATCTGATTTCGGGATTCGATCCGTCCATGGACAATCTTGACGGAGGAGGCGGCGATTTCTTTGGTGTGGGTGACCTTGCGACTTGGCCGCAAGGTTTTCCGCCAGGCATACCGTTTTCGCTCACGGACGACTCGGTCATCGGCGTCGCCGGAGGCACACGGGATCCGGCCAATTCATTTCCGGGCGATACAGAGGGTGACTTTGGTCAGAATCGAGACGTCGACGATGCTTTTTTCGCGATCTCCGACACGCGCGATTTCGACGATGAAGGTCCGCCGAGCGCGTCTTGGACATTTGATATCAGTGGCTTCACCGAATTGGAATTGAGCGTTGATTTGGCTGGCCAAGCCAACGATAGCTTTGATGGATTCAATCCAGCGACTTTGATCACGTTCGAGGCGCAGATTGATGGCGGTGCCACACAAACAGCACTCTCCATCGCCCCCAATCCCGTAGTTGGCGACTTTGTGTATCGCGCCATGGACGACGGTGTCGTACCACCGATAGGGGCCAATGGTCCGCTGCAAGCATCCGGTGACAACGCGGTCACGAAAACATTGGCCGAGACAGGCGCGATGGCGGCGGATTTGTTTCTCAATAAGACACCTGCCGACGGTGCCGGCGCCGGTCTCATGGACACTTTTACAACGGCTATCAACGGTACCGGCAGTCAACTCGTGTTGACGATGACGGCTGATCTTCAATTTGAAGCCATGGCTTTTGACAACATTCAAATCACCGGCGTGCCCGAACCCGGCAGTTTTTCGTTGTTGGTTTTGGCAGGAGTTTTGCTGGTTGCCACCCGACGTCGCGGTTGAGCCCGTAACGTAGGAATGCCCAAACTGGGAGCTGGCTGCCAAAACAGGCAGCCAGTTTTTTTTCGTGTCGGGCGTTTGCGCTAGCGTGAAAAAGTGCACAGAATCACGACATGGGCATCGCTATAGTCGTGGTAGCCAAGAAAACAGGGCACACAGCTGACCAGTGGGTGAGAACTGAGGCCGCGTCGCTCGTTGCAAGCTATTGGCACTAAACAGGTTACACCCTGACCATTAGGCCAAGTCCGTTGCGGGATGTACGGGTCGTGATAGAATAAAGCGATAAGTTGGTATAATCCGATTTATCGATATATATTCAGAATATTCCTTGGTCAAGCGCGATTCGAACTGGGCCGTGCGAACGTGCTAATCTGCCGAGAGTTTTGTATGCGCATTCGCAAATCAGTGAAACGGCTTTCACGGCCTTATTCCGTCGAACCGCTCGAGCCACGCGTCTTGCTCGCCGCGGATGGGGGATTCGCCGCGGACGAGCACGGGTTGGTTGACGGCCTCAATCAGACTAGTGAAATTCGTTTTGACACCGGAGGAAATGCGTATTTCTTTGATCCGGTGCCGGCGGATCTTGATCCAAAACAACCATTGCCGATCCCCATGGCCGCCCCAGGAGATAAAGATCCTTCACTTGAAGTTCCCGTTTATCACAGCAATCCAGAGGCAGAGAAAAAAGTCTACCTCGACTTTAACGGCCACGTCGTTACGGGCACGAGTTGGAATTCAAACAACGATGGCGATCCGATCCACGCCCGGGCCTTTGACTTCAACGGGGATATTTTCGACTTCAACGAAACCGAGCTGAATCGCATTTTTCAGGTGTGGGAACGCGTTTCCGAGGATTTCTCGCCTTTCGATGTTGATATCACAACGGAAGACCCCGGCACCGATTTCTTTAGAGCGGGTCGTCAAGGCATCCGGATTCTCATTTCATCCAACGTGGACGATGAACGCGTGGGTGGGACCGGAAATGAGTGGTTCGATGCAGCGGGTGGCGTTGGCTACCCCAATTCCTGGAACTGGACAACGGACACCCCCGCCTGGGTCTTTTCCAACGAGTTAGGAAATACGATCAAGAAAGTGTCCGAGGCCGCATCACACGAAATTGGCCATACGTTGGGTTTATCGCACGATGGCGTGACAGGTGGTACCGCCTATTTCGAAGGCCACGGAAATTGGGCCCCCATCATGGGGAATGCCTACCACAGACCTATCACGCAATGGAGCAAAGGAGAATACGAAAACGCGAACAATACTCAGGACGACTTGGCAATTATCACGGGAAAAATCTCGTACCGCCAAGACGATCACGGTGACAGTCCGTCGGCATTTGGCGATCCGACGCCATTGACACTCGACGGATACAATGCATCCGGCAGCGGGATCATCGAAAGATCGGACGACACGGACGCGTTCTACTTTTCCTTAGGGCTGGGTACGTCGATCATCGACTTGTCATTTGAACCTTGGCACAACAGCCCCAATTTGGATATCTACGTCAGTCTGCACGACGAATCGGGGGCCATGCTTGCGGAAAACAACCGCTTTGGTGCTCTCGATGCGCGGATCGAGACGACGTTGGGCGAAGGCAATTACTACCTGGCCATTTCGGGTGTTGGTGAAGCGGATCCAGCCTTCGGCGGCTATTCGGATTATGCAAGTATTGGTCAATTCACCATTCAGGGCATCATACAAACGGTGGCTGGCGACGTGACCGACGATACTTTGGTGAATGCCGATGATATCGACCAGTTATTTGGTGCCTTGAAACTTGGATTGAACGACCCTATTTACGATATTGACAAAAATGGGGTGGTCGACTCCGCGGATTTGGATGAGCTGCTGTTCAACATATTGGGTTCGAATTACGGGGACGCGAACTTAGACGGACGTGTGGACGGATCGGACTTCAATATTTGGAACGACCACAAATTCCAAACGCAGGTCGGCTGGGCTGGTGGCAATTTCAACGGAGATCTGACCGTCGATGGCAGCGATTTCAACATTTGGTTGGAAAATCGATTCACGCCGGTTGCCGTCGCGACGTGGCCCCTTGCTGCTGACAACGACTTGGGGTCGGAACCAAACGATTCACCGCCGCGTGCCGCTTTGTCGCGCCGGTCCGCACCGCACTCACCGCAGTCATCGCATCTCGAATCGGTCGCCGTTGTATCCGGGTACATCACGCCGGTTGCTAGCGCCCAGCGGTACGCCGGTCAGTTTCATCGCATTCATTTGGTGGGCAACGAATCAGTAGCGGATAACGAAGCAGTAGCAGACGAGACGTCCAGTCAGGTAGCCACGCGTTTCGACGATGGACACGCATCGCAAGCCCAGCGACGATTTGCTCGGCGAATCAGATTGCGCCGGCTGCCATCCACGCGCCTCGACAACGCGGCCGTTTTCCAGCGGGCGGACGTGAACAAAATCGCGGCGATCGACCACTTCTTTGGCCACCTGCGAACATCATAACGAATTGCAGACTCGGCAATTCGTACTGCAAACACTTGATCTTCAGACTTGAGCAATCGGTCACTTATCAACAAAAGAAGGTGTTTGCCGTGAGACCCAATGACCTGATCGAACCGATTCGACGGCAACCATTCGCTCCTTTCAGGCTGCACATTACCGGGGGCAATAGCTACGAAGTACGACATCCAGATCAAATCATCGTCTTACGTTCGCGTGCTGTGCTAGTATTCCGTCACAGCTCAATTTTTGTTAAAAGAATCCATAATGTCAAATCGCCGTCGTTGTGGGATTGCCGACTCGCGCCCAGAGGCGAGTGTTTTGCAGCATTCACCGCCATCTACTCATCCGTTTCCACGATTCCCAATTTCGGATGCCGGTAGATGATGCCTTGCTTGGTGACGGTTTCGGCAATCAAGATCCCAAAATCCCCCTGACTGACATAGTTCGCGAGCCCCGCGAGTGGAGCCCGGCGCCGGTTCTCTCCAACTCCTTCGGGTTTGGCGGCCACAACACGG
>CBDUAB010000500.1:0-4272 GCA_965365045.1 uncultured Planctomycetales bacterium | reverse complement strand
CGATCCTGGACGAGCTGGAGTTGTCGGACAACACGCTCGTGGTGATGGCCGGCGCCACATTCGCGGGCATCGGCACGTTTGCCGACGTAAATGTGGAGGCCGCGGAGCGGCTTATGCGAGGCGGGACGATTCTGTTAATCGGTGGACTGGTCGCTGTTTTTCTCTTTAGCAGTCAGCGGCCGCTGTTGTCGCTGAGTGTCAAGAACCATTTGTTGCGCATCATGGATGGCCTCACGGGATTGACCGGGCTCTCGGGTCTGTTTGGCGACGTGCTCAGTTATCTGCGGCTGTTCGCCTTGGGCCTTTCCAGCGCCAAATTGTCTGAAACATTTAACGGTCTGGGAGCGAGCGCTTGGGACGAAGCCGGCTTTGGCGTAATCGCCGCAATTGGCATCGTGATTCTGGGCCACACGCTGAACCTGTTGTTGAGCATCATGAGCGGCGTCGTTCATGGATTGCGATTGAATTGCATCGAATTCTTTAAGTGGAGCCTGCCCGAAGAAGGTCATTTGTTCACGGCCTTTGCAAAGAAAGCGAGACAACCATGAGTGATGGTGTTATTTACTTGTTGGGATGGATTGGGATGTATGCTCCCATGGCGCTCGGAGCGATCGGCAGCATGATCGGTTGTGCGATTCCTGGCCAAACCGCATGCGGCGCGATGTTGGACGTGGAAAGTGGCTACGGCAGGTACATTGGTCTTTCGGCAATGCCGTCATCACAAACTATTTACGGCATTGTCGTTATGTTTACGTTACAAGCTGCGGCTACCAACTCAGACAGTGGTCAACTGGTCCTAAACGCACAGAACGCCGGCGGCATTTTCGGCCTAGGTGTCCTCAGCGGATTGGCGTTGCTGGTGAGCGCTGTATATCAGGGACACTGCCTAGCATCGTCAATCAATGCCAGCAAAAGCAAACCCGAAGTGTTCGGTCTGTCCATCGCACCGGCGGCAATCATCGAGGGTTTTGCCGTTTTTGCTTTTGTGTTTGCCTTGGTGCTCGCCGGCGCACTACCGAACGTTTGAAATCAACGAAAACAAGGAATCGCGTCATGACCGAAAATGCAACAACTTCCGGTGTTCAAGAACTTATCGATCGTCTCAGTCAGGATGGAGTGGTCGAGGGTCAGCGGCAAGCCGATACGATCATTGGCCAGTCCCAGCGCAAGGCCGACGACATTTTGGACGCAGCCCGCCAGCAGGCGAACGATATTCTTAATCAAGCTCGTGAAGAATCGAAGCAGGTTCAAGCTGCCGGTGAAGAGGCTCTAAAGCTTGCTTGCCGCGATGCGGTCCGCGATCTTGGCGCACGAATTCACGACGGTTTTCGCAACCGGCTTCAAGAGTTGGTACAGCATCAGCTCAAGGACCCGAAAGTCATCAAACGGATGATTCTCGAAGTCACGCGAGCGGCCACCGACAAAATCGACGACGAGCAGGTGGAAATTCTGCTGCCGCCTGATCTCATTCAGGAGGTAGAAGTACGGCAGCGGATCGCCGCCGGTGATCGAGATCCACTGACCGAGCTCGTGCAAGGGCTAACCGGCGACAAACTGCGAGACGGATTTACCGTGGATCTGAGTGGTCGTTCGGGTGCCGGCATGACGGTGCGCGTCGTCAATCAGAACGTCGAGATCGACTTGACTGAAGACGCCATCACCGAATTGTTGGCAAGACACCTGTTGCCCAGATTTCGCGAGATCATGCGCACGACTTAGTGCTTATAAGAAAACAACTTGTGGTAGCTAGCTGGACAGCTCCACGCTAAGTCACGACTTTGCTGTGACTGGTTATTCCGAAAACACAACACACGACGTAATGTTGGCCGACACTTACCAGCGATGTAAGCATCATGCCCAGTAGCAACAAATACTACACACTCATCGGCAGTCTGCCCGCACTGCCTCGGTGCTTCGAGGAGGCCGAGCGCGTCCCGATCTCCCGTCTGCAATTGGCCGACCGCTTGAAAATGCTCACACCGGATGACGCAGACGTCATCGAGCAAATGGCCGACTTTTTGGCTTGGGAGCGACAGCCGATGGAGCGGACGGATGATGAGGTTTTTGAACATTTTGAACAGTTCATGAAGACCGTACCCGACCGATTCGCGCGGGAGTTTATTCGGCGGACGATGACAATTCGGACAATCATCGGCGCGTTGCGCCGTCGAAGATGGGGGCTCGACCCGCCGAGCGGCCTTTCACCGATTACTTCCCAAATAGCTCGCTATTGGAATCACGCTGATTTTCATCTTGGCGCTAAATTCCCTTGGATCGCTGAAGTGGACGTGCTGCTGCAAGGTGACTCACCTTTCGATCTTGAGCGAAAGCTGCTCAACATTGTCTGGAATTACGCGAAGCGATTGGCGGACCAGTTCCATTTCACATTCGAAGCGATCGTACTGTATCTGATACGCTGGGAAATCGTTTACCGCTGGACAACGCGCGATGCCGACGCTGGTCGCGAGAAGTTTGAACAGCTCGTATCCGAAGCAATGGGCGAGTACGCGAACATGTTCGAGAAGGACTAACAATGAGCACGCGAGGTATGATCAACGAGGCGGTCGTGACCGGTGTCGGCGGTAACATTGTCAGCATTTTGGCGCCGACCGGATCCATCATGAAAAACGAAGTGGCAAACATTTGCATCGGCGACGAAAAGCTGAAGTCCGAAGTCTTGCGCGTTCACGGCAACACCGCTGATATTCAGGTTTTTGAGGACACCTCCGGCGTCAAGGTGGGCGACCGCGTGGAATTGACGCGACGAATGTTATCCATCGCGCTAGGCCCGGGATTACTGGGCAGCATCTATGACGGGCTGCAGATCCCGCTTTACGATATGGCAGAACAGTATGGTTTTTTTCTCAAGCGAGGCGCGGAGATAGCGCCGTTTCACATGGAAAAGCCTTGGGCATTTCAGCCGACTTGCCGAAACGGGGATCATCTCTCGGCAGGCGACGTACTGGGCACCGTACAGGAAAGAGATACCGAACACAAAATCATGGTGCCGTTTGACGAGCGCGGTCCGGTCGAAATACTACGCATCGAGGAAGGCGACTTTACGGTCCAGGACACAATCGCCCAGATCCGCGACGCTCAGGGCCGCGAGCGCTCGCTGACTCTCATGCAACAATGGCCCGTCCGCAAACCACTCACGGCAAATATGCTCCGTCAACGCTTGATTGAGCGCCACTATCCGTCCGAATTGCTGACGACAACGCAACGGATGGTCGACACTTTTTTGCCTGTAGCCAAGGGCGGCACGGCATGTATCCCTGGCCCTTTCGGTGCGGGCAAAACGGTGTTGCAGGGCCTCATCGCGCGGCATTCCGCGGTCGACGTCGTCGTGTTGGTGTTGTGCGGCGAGCGTGCGGGTGAAGTGCTGGAAACGATTTTGGACTTTTCCAAAATGGAAGACCCACGGACGGGCGGCAAACTGATCGACCGCACGGTAATGATCTGCAATACGTCTTCCATGCCCGTCGCTTCACGGGAAGCATCGATTTACACGGGCGTCACGATTGCCGAGTATTACCGTCAGATGGGGCTGGATGTGTTGTTGATTGCCGACTCGACATCGCGTTGGGCGCAGGCCATGCGTGAAACTTCGGCACGGCTGGAAGAGATCCCCGGCGAGGAAGCTTACCCGGCGTATCTCGATTCAGCGATCAAGGGCATCTACGAACGGGCGGGCGTGATCGGGCGGCCCGACGGAGACCAAGGTAGTTTGACAATGATCGGCACTGTGTCGCCCGCCGGCGGCAATTTCGAGGAACCGGTCACGCAAGCGACACTAGGCACCGTCAAGTGTTTTCTCGGTTTGTCCTACGAGCGCGCTTACAAACGTTTTTATCCCGCTATCGACCCGCTCATTTCCTGGTCACGCTACCTCGATCAGTTGCAAGAGTATTTCGACAGCAACCTTGGCCCCGATTGGGTTCACCAGGTCAAGGCCACTCATCAATTGCTCGCGGACGGTGATAGCATCAACCAAATGATGCAGGTGACCGGCGAAGAAGGGATTACGTTAGATGATTTCATCCGTTTGCAGAAATCGCAATTCATCGACATGGTCTATCTGCAGCAGGACGGCTTCGACGCCGTGGACGCCTCGGTACCGCTGGAACGACAAAAGGAATCGTTTGCGTTCTTGCAGCGCTTGATCGGACGCGACTATCACTTCAAGAATAAGGAGCAGGTGCGGGATTTTTTCACGCGTCTGACGGGACTCTACAAAAATCTGAACTACGCACCAACTGGCTCCGACGAGTA
>CBDUAB010000499.1:0-4273 GCA_965365045.1 uncultured Planctomycetales bacterium | reverse complement strand
GCAGCACTGGCCGCGTTGCTACTGCTGCAACGCGAGCCAGAACGAGTTGCCACTTGCCGCGCACGTTCGGCGCAGTTTCTCGAATTGGCCAAAAAACGCGGCCTTGATACCGGTTTGAGCGGAAATACGCCAATTATTCCAGTGATTTTGGGCAATTCCAAACTGGCATTGCACCTTTCTGCCCGGCTTTTCAAACGCGGAATCAACGTCCAACCGATCATGTACCCAGCCGTAGAGGAGAAAGCCGCCCGATTACGCTTCTTTATTACCGCCTGTCACAGCGAAGAGCAGATTCAAAGCACCGTCGAAGCGGTTGCCGAAGAAATGGCGACGATGAGCCCTGCCAGAACACCTTACTTCCGATCAGCGATGCCGGTTGGGCGTGAAGATTCAACAAGCGAGCAACCGATTTAGTTTTGGACACCCCACATTTGGCCAGTCTGGACTTGCAGCCTGTGGCTGCCTATCTAGAATAGGCGTAGAGAGAGGTTTTGGTTCGAGGTTGTCGTTGCCGAGGAAGGAATCTCGTGAGCGACGGGGACCGTTGCATTTTGGAGGGTCGAATTGCTTACTGAAGATCAGGTTCAGCGAAGTTTTCGTCGTTTGTTCTCGTCGTCTGATTTCACGGAAGGAGATATCGAAAAGGCTCAGGAGCTTCTTGACGCACTGCGAGGGGAGAGCCCGCTGCGACACCGCCTATCGGGAGAACTTGACGAACTTCGCAAGCTTACGGTTGCCAAGAGCTAAAACGCAAACCGTTCCCCAGGTAAACCAAATCGATCGTTGACATGCGTCTTCAATCGCGGTGATTGGCTAGCGCATTGCAACTGACGATCCATGGCCGACCATGCTGCAGCGCCATCCAGCGCTGTGCAGTCGGCTTTTTTTAGTTCATCAGGAAACCTCAGGACTCTTCGCGCAGCATTGCAGTCACCGACATCACAACGCGAGTCACTTAACGCCGTTGGATTGATGAGCGGTACGTCCGCCGACGGAGTTGACGTCGCTGCGCTGCGAACCGACGGCGAGTCCACAATCAGATTCTTGGGCAGTTCGACCGCACCGTATCCTGCCGAGGTCCGCCATGCACTGTTGCGGGCCGCCGAACACGACGTCCCGCTTGTCGAACTGTTGCGTATCGAGCAGCAGATTACGACGATTCACGCGCGAGTCGTTCAGCAACTACTGAACGATGTGAGTCTCTCGCCGCGGGACGTACAGATCATCGGCTTTCATGGTCATACGGTACGGCATCTTCCCGACGAAGCAATCACCTGGCAGATCGGCGACGCCCTGCTCTTGTCCGAGCGGACAGGCATTCGCGTCGTCAGCGATTTCCGACGACGTGACATGGCGGCTGGCGGAACGGGCGCTCCGCTGGCGGCGTTGTTTCATGCGGCCTTGCTGCCCGAGGATATCGAGAAACCGGTTGCCGTTTTGAATATTGGAGGGGTGGCCAACGTGACATGGATCGGTTCGGACGGAACCATATTGGCCGGTGACACGGGACCGGGATGCGGGCTGCTCGATCAATGGTGTCAAAGTCAAACTGGACAGCCATTTGATCGTGACGGTGAATTAGCGCTGCAAGGCCGCGTCAGTCAAGAATCCGTTCAGGAATCTCTGGATCAGCCCTACTTCCGGCGGCCTTTTCCCAAGTCGGCCGATCGATTTGAGTTTGGCCACATCAACGTGTCTCATTTGTCGCCGGCCGACGGCGCGGCGACATTGTGTGCCATCACGGCCGCGGCCATCGCCGCCGCGATGCAACAGTTTCCAACGATGCCCAAACGCACTTTCGTTGCTGGTGGCGGGGGTCGGCATCCGGTCTTGATGCAACAATTGCATGAGCGGCTGCCGGGTATTGCATCGGCTTGCGACATCGGTTGGCGGCCGGATTCACTCGAAGCCGAGTGTTTCGCTTGGCTGGCGGTCCGCAGCTTGCGGGGCCTACCGCTTTCGCTCCCAACCACGACCGGTGTTCGACGACCGACCGGAGGTGGTTCGGCCACCCAGTAACACTCCTGACAAGCTAGACGACTTAGCCCGGATTATTCCCCGCGAATTCGAGCCAGCTCGGCCTGCAATCGTTTCACAATGTCCGGCTTTTCCTGATAGAGATTATTGGTTTCTCCGGGATCGTCGCCGAGATGGTAGAGCTGCCCCGTGGGGCCGCCGGGCGTGGGCTTGATGCGGCGAGGTTTTGAAAATCCGCCGGACCCCAAGCCGGTGATCAACTTCCAATGCCCCGCGCGGATCGACATCACGTCGCCCCCCGCGGGAATCACGAGCGGCCCGCGAATGGGTTTTTCTTCGGGCTGCTTGCCCAGCAAGACGGGCAGAATGTCGAAACTGTCCGGACCCGCGTCCTCAGGCAAATCGACATCAACGACCGAGGCAAACGTGGCCAGCATGTCCGTGAAACAGATCGTTTGGTTGCTAACTGCGCCGGCTTCAACCTGAACGGGCCAGCGCACAATGAATGGAACACGATGACCGCCCTCCCAGGCATCCGCTTTCATGCCCCGCAAGCCGACAGTCGAGTCATGACCGAACCGTTTAACATCGGCGTCGTACCAAACCGGGCCGTTGTCGGAACTGAAGATCAACAGCGTGTCGTCGCTCATGCCCGCCTCATCAAGTGCCTTGAGTACGCGCCCGATCATCGTGTCGACCATCACCACAAAATCGCCGTACATGCCGGCCTTGCTGCTGCCTTGAAACTCGGGCGACGGCAGCCACGGCGTGTGAGGCGCTGGATAAGCGAGATAAAGCAGCAGCGGCTCATCCGTGTCGGACTTGGCATGGTCTGCGATGACGGTGACGGCCTCGTCGGTGAACCGAGGCAGCACGTCTTTCAATTGCAGGTCAGGCGCGACGCCGCCCGCGCGCCAGAACGCGCCTTGAATCGGCGACCAGCCTACACTGTTATTTGCGTCAATGTGTTCGGTCGGCGGCAAGACCGCACGGTTGCCACGAATGTAGAAATACGGCGGAATGTCGGTCGAGGCGCGGATGCCAAAGAACGAATCAAAGCCACGGTCGACCGGCCCACCGGGCAGCCGTTTGTCGTAACCGTCCTCCTGAAAACCAAGATGCCACTTGCCGACCATCGCCGTGCGATAACCGTGCGACTGCAGTAGCGAAGCGATCGTCGTCTGGCCCTCCTTGATCAGTGGCTGCTTGCGCCACGGCGAAACATCGGTGCGAAACGGGTGCCGTCCCGTCAGCAGCCCATATCGCGAAGGATGACACAACGCGCCGGGCGAGTGGGCGTCGGTAAAGCGCATACCAGCGTGAGCTATCGAATCGATATGCGGCGTCGGAATCTTCGAGTCTGGGTTGTAACAGCCTGGATCGCCGTAGCCCATGTCGTCGACGAGGATGAGGACGATGTTCGGCTCGTCCACAGCGCTAGTGGAAGCGCAACATAGCGTACACAGAGTCAGGAAGCCCGTGAGTATTCGCATCATGATGGTCTTAACCGTGACATTGGAATTGTAGGACAAATCGGTCACTCTGGAAATCTGCAACTGTCGTGGCGATACTACATCAATTCAACCACGTCCTGATGATCCTTCAACAACACTCCCAAGTAGGGCAGCTTCTTAAGGTTGCGGGTGTCGCTGAGACGATCTTGTAGCTCAGCCGGATCGGTGCCCAGGGCATGAGCCAGCACTTGTAGCCAAGCCAAAAGCTCACCGGTGGCGGGGATCTTTCTAAGATCACGAGTACGAAGCTGCAGAAATCTTTGCACGGCCAATTGCACAAGCTCGTCACTGAGCTTTTTATACAAATTGCGTCGTTTTTCCACGACGCGCCGCACCAGATCATCATCGAACACAATATGGTGATAGACACAACGGCGTAGAAACGGTTCCGGTAGCCGCCGTTCACTGTTGGAGGTAATGACGACCATGGGCCGCAGTTCGATCGGCGCGGTGATCTCGGTTTTCGTTTCCGCCACGGTAAAGGTCATTTGATCCAGTTCCAGCAGCAGATCGTTGGGAAAGTCGCGGGGAGCCTTGTCGATTTCGTCCAGCAAGACCACGCGCGGCACTTGGTCCTCAATTGCCTTCACCATTGCCAGCCCGAGGCCTTGGTAGGTGACGTAGTCTTCCTTGTCCAGTTTCCGACCGGATTTCTCCGTGCTGGCTTCGTGAAAATAGCGCACACTGTCGAAATCGTAGAGCAAGTCTCTGGCCGTGCTATCCGACTTGACTTGAAAGTGTATCAATGGCACGCCGAGTTGATATTCCAAGAAGTAGGCGGC
>CBDUAB010000498.1:0-4275 GCA_965365045.1 uncultured Planctomycetales bacterium | reverse complement strand
CCAACCTTGGCTGGTAGATCCTTCAGTCGCCAAGGCTCCTTCAGGATGACACAAAAACAGTGCAATCGTAACCAGTTCGAGGTATCACGGACTCGATTTTCCAGCGACAAAGTCTTTCAACGCCTTGGATAGGACTGTTATCTCGGTCTCCATCGCCGACAGTGCAGGATTGACATTCGAGAGGTCACCACCTGCCGCCAGCGATTCTATGGACTCGGCCTGCTCGATGGGTCGTCGTACATTGAGGAAGAGCAACGAACCTTTCAATTCGTGCGCCGCCTTTTGCAATGCGTTAGCGTCCTGAGAGTCGGCCGCCTGTCGAGTTGCTTCGCGGAGCCTCGGCAGATCTCCGAGAAACGCTTGAATGATCTCCTTGAGCAACGATTCATCACCACCGGCTGCGTCAATCGCGTCGGACCAATCTATACTCACAGAGTTTTGCTCGGCAGACAATTCATCCGCGTCGTACGTCGGCGACCCGAACAGCGTAATCAGCCTGCTTGTTAACTCGTTGATGCGAATCGGTTTGGAAAGATAGTCATCCATGCCCGCTTCAATGCAGAGTTCGCGATCGCCTTTCATCGCGTGTGCCGTCATCGCGATAATTTGTATGTGCGCTCCGGTGATCATTTCCCGCGCGCGGATTTGCCGGGTTGCCTCTAACCCGTCCATTTCCGGCATCTGCACATCCATGAGGACCAGGTCGTATTCGCCCGTCTCGAGCATTTCGAGAGCTTGCTTGCCATTTCCAGCGACGGACACCTGGTGACCCTTGTTTCCAAGCAGGCCCAAGGCCAGTTTTTGATTCACCAAATTATCCTCAGCCAACAATATCTTTAACGGTGCCAACTCAGGTTCTAAAGAGTCCGCCGCCGCCTCGCCGACCTGGTCGTCCTCGGCACCAGTGATGCCCAAAACGGTAATGATTGTGTCGAACAGTTCGGACTGCTTGACGGGTTTCATCAGATGTGCCGCGACAGCGAGATTCTCGCGTTTTTCGCGATCACCCACGCGCCCGCCGGAAGTTAGCATGATGACTGGGGTATCCGCCAAATTCGCGTCGTCGCGAATCCATTCGGTGAGTGTGAAACCATCGACGTAGGGCATATTGACATCCACGATCGCCAGTCGAAAGGCATTAGGTTGTCCGTGGCGATCGCGCAGCGCTTGCATTCCTTGTTTCGCGTCAGCAACAGCAAATGGCTTCATTTCCCAGTTGTGAAGCATTTCTTCGAGGATGCGGCGGTTCGTCGCATTGTCGTCGACAATCAGGACCGGCGTGCCAACGACCACAACCGGATGCGATCGAAGTCGCCTCAATAGCTTGCCATCCGCCATTTCGAATTGGGCCGTGAATTGAAATCTGCTACCACTCCCAAGTTTGCTTTCCACCCAAATCTCGCCGCGCATCAACTCAACTAGGCGACGTGATATCGCGAGTCCCAGGCCCGTACCACCAAAACGGCGTGTGGTGGACGAATCGGCCTGCTCGAACTCCGCGAAAATACTTTGACATTTATCGGGCGGAATGCCAATTCCTGTGTCGACAACCGAAAAATATAGCTGTGCCTCATTTTCGCTTTGATTTCGGCATTTCACCTCCAGGACAACTTCACCCACATCCGTGAACTTGATCGCGTTACCGATTAGGTTGACGACAATTTGACGCAAGCGTCCAACGTCGCCTGTCAAGAATTCGGGCACGCCTGAATCGACGTGGAAGGCAATCTCCAATCCCTTGCCATGCGCCCGCAGCGCTAGCGATTTCATCGTGTCGCCCAAGCTCTCGCGGACCTCGAATTCTTCGTGTTCCAATTCGAGCTTGCCGGCCTCGATTTTCGAAAAGTCAAGGATGTCGTTAATGAGCGATAAAAGGGAATCGCCCGACTCTTGTACCATTCTGAGATAATCGCGCTGCGTTTGTGACAGGCTTGTATCCAACAACAATTCGGTCATTCCGATGATAGCGTTCATCGGCGTACGAATTTCGTGACTCATGTTTGCCAAAAAATCACTCTTGGCACGATTGGCCGAATCGGCCGCTTCCTTTGCCTTTCTCAGCTCCTCTTCGGCCCGTTTTCGTTTGGTAATATTTCGGCCGATGCCAACCAGCCCGTTTACGGATCCTTCCGCGTCGCGAATTGGAATCTTCGAAGTTAGCAGCCAAAGTTCGTCACCGTCGGGATCAATATGCTTTTCTTCGCGCTCCGTAAGTGGTTGCCCAGAACTCAGCACTTGTTGATCGTCTGCCGCGTATTGGGCCGCCAAGTCGGGTGGTGAATAATCCGCGTCGTTTTTACCTACCACGTCATCCAGTTGTTCGACGCCCAGAATGCGCTGCAATGCCGCGTTTACCGTAATGAATCTGCCCAGAGCATCTTTGACAAAAATTAAATCCGGCAGGTTGTCCATCAACGTACGCAGCAAGTCGCGTTCACGGGCCAGCGACTGTTCGGCCTCCTTTTGTTCAGTAATATCGCGTGTGATGCCAAATGTACCGATGATCTTGCCCGCATCGTCACGCAGGGCCATCTTGGATGTTGAACACCAAGTAACTCGGCCGTCAGACCAAGTTTCCAATTCGACTTTACCGAGGATTGGTTGCCCCATACGCATAATCTCCAGTTCATCTTGACGCGCCGGTAGGGCGTGTTCCACGGAGAAAAAATCCGCGTCCGATTTCCCGAGTAAATCCGCCGATTCCGAGAGCCCGAATTTCTCAGCCAAGCCTTTGCCAACACGGACGAATTTGCTGTCTCTGTCCTTGAAGTAGATACTGTCCCGGACGTTGTCCAATAGCGAGCGAAGCAAGTAACGTTCGTGCTCTAGCGCTAACTCGGTTTTTTGCTTTTCAGTAACGTCCCAAAAAACCACTTGTGTACCGATGATCGTGCCGTCAACGTCACGCACGGCCGACTTGCGCACTTCGACATACCGTGTTTCGCCGTCGCTGCGATTCTCTTCGACATCGGTAAACTGTTCGCCAGTTTCCATGACACGTAAATCATCAGCACGGTACTTCTCGGCCAACTCACTTGGAAAGAAATCGAAATCCGTCTTGCCGACGATCTCTTCAGTCGGCAATCCGACTAGATCCGCGAACATCTGATTCACGAATATGATCCGACCCTCACGGTTCTTGCGAGTAACGTGGACCGGCAAGCTATCGACTAGCGACGACCAAAAGAATACGGCATCTTCGTCATGCAAATCGCGTCCGTCGCGTTGCCCACCGCCGTCGGCGGATTGAGTTGGGTCGTTGTTTTTTTCCCGCATTGTCACGTCTCCCGCACAATCGATTGGCTGGTCATTATCCACAGTTTACCGAATTGAAAATAAAAAGTGTGAAAACGGGTCTCGGCTTAACAACGTGGTTTGAACACGTTGCTAAAACTTGCGCGTCGGGCTACTATTCCACGTTACCCATCGTACACCAATTTTAACCCAACGAGAATTTGGCAGCCAACGATACAGCCGCGGTTTCGATCCTCAGAATCCGCGGCCCAAGCGAGACAATTTGCCACCCACCCTGCTTGGCGGCGATTATTTCGTCTGGAGAAAACCCACCCTCCGGGCCAATCGCCAAGACAACATCTGGCGGGCCGTGGGTGACAAGACGCTGCTCGAATCGCATGTCGCTGCAAGGCTTTCCGTCCGGATGGGCTAACCAACGTATGCCGGCCGCCTCCGCGGTGTCGAACGACGTCAAAAACTCGGTGAGAGGCATGGCACCAGCCACCTCCAGCAGCCGGTTGCGTTGGCACTGCTTGGAGGCTTCGATTACGGTACGCCGCAATCGCCCGCAAACTGATTCGTTGGCACGCACAACGGATCTTTCGGTTTGCAAGGGAACCAATCGCGTCACACCCAGTTCGACCAATTTTTCGACCAAGAACCTCTGCCGGTCGCCTTTGGGAAGTGTGCAGCCGACGGTAAGGTCGAAACTGAGCTCACAATCCACGTCACGACGCTCAACTATCCGCACCACCACGTTTCGACGGTCCGTATTCTCGACTTCGGCCAAGAATTCCGCCCCGCTACCATCGAACAGAGTGACAAGCATTCCTTGCTTTGCTCGCAATACATGCAGTAGGTGATGCGCCTCCGGCCCTTGCAAACGAACGGCCGAATCCATGGAAATGGGTTGCTCGCAATAGCAGCGATGCATCGAATGTTCCGCGCCTGAAATCAACTAAGCCGTCAATCGCACCGCTTCACGGGGTGCGAACTTTTGTGAAGTAGTTGTGGAGATTCTACCGAATAGTTAAGTGATAC
>CBDUAB010000497.1:0-4279 GCA_965365045.1 uncultured Planctomycetales bacterium | reverse complement strand
AAACGCGAAGATTCCAAGGTCATCGCCCCAATCCTGTCGTTTCGAATAAGCATTTTGGCATTCGTCATTCCTTAGTCATTAGGCCTTAGACATTAGTCATTCACCACACGCGTTCCAAAACCGTGAACGGTAATTCGCTGCAATCAATGATGCCGACGCAACCAATCCTCACCCGCGAAGCCGTTCGCCAATACGACCGCCGCGCCGTTGACGAATACGGCGTTCCTGGTGTTGTGCTGATGGAAAATGCGGGTCGCGGTGTCGCGGATACGCTCGAGCGGTTGGGCATTCATGGCCACGTAGCGATTTGTTGCGGCAGCGGCAACAACGGTGGCGACGGGTTCGTGATTGCGAGACACCTCCAGCGGCGCGGCGCTGGCGTCACATTGCACTGTTGGCAGCCGCTGGACATGTGGCAAGATGATGCGGGCATCAATGCCAATATTGTGCGCCAAAGCCATATCGAACTGCGGCAACACGAACAGCGGGGTTGGCCGACAGATTTTGCCGACGCGCTCGCAAATGCTGACTGGATCGTCGACGCGCTGTTGGGTACTGGCGCGCATGGTAACCCACGTCCACCGTACGACGAAGCGATCCGCATTATGAATGCAGCCGCGGCGCAAAAGCTGGCGGTGGATATCCCCAGCGGTTTGGACTGCGATTCCGGGGCGCTCGGAGACCCGACCTTGCGGGCTGATCATACGTGCACCTTTGTCGCGACCAAACCTGGGCTGCTCGCGAAGGACGCAAGGAATCACGTCGGCGAGCTGCATGTCTTGGATATCGGCGCCCCGCGAGCCCTGTACGACAGCGTCACGTAGCTACGCAGGTCTGCGCGGTTCGCCGGGCGGCGGCGGATCGTACTCAAAATCACGCCATTTCATCGCGCGACGGAAAGGCTCAATCCGCAACATAACTTCGCCATTTTGAAAAATCCGCACGGTGCCGCTCGATTCACTTACGGTCACGGCGACGGATTTGGTTTTTTTGGTGATGGCCGCGGCAGCCCAATGACGCGTGCCCAAGCCTTTCGAAAGCGTCACATTGGCCGCCGCGGTTTCAATCAACTGGCATGCCGCCTCGACCGTACCGTCCGCTGAAACGACAAAAGCGCCGTCAAGCTGAGCGATCTCCTTGATGCCTTCGCGTACACGCGAGTCGCTCAAGCTGCGATCCTTGCGGTTGTATCCTTTGACGGGATCAAATCCGGTCGGATGGCTATTGGCCAGCACTTTGCGGGCGTCTCCCACAATGAATAGCGTCCCGACGGGCTTGCCCTCCCGGCCTTCGCGGCCGATGTCGACGGCCAGATCCACCACGGTTTTCAATGTATCGAGTGGAACGTGCGTCCCCAATTTGCGCAGGTCGCGTGCCGTGAGTCGCCCCAGGTGCTCTTCGAGCCGGATGTAACTCACCGTATCCACTTGGTTCGATTCGAAACCACAATAAACGGCGATCACGCCTGCCCCCGGCGAAAGAATCTCGTCGGCGATGCTCTGTAGGAGCGCCTGCTCTAGCTTTTCATGAACGGGCAGGTCCGTGTCCGAGATGAAAACGACGTCCAAACCGGCGTCGGCGGCCCCTTGAACAACGTCTTGGTCATCACTCACCACTAACAGCGTTAAATCGTCCGCCCGATTCTTGAGTGCCTCCAAATCCGTTGGTCCGGTAACCCACGTAAGAAGCGCATCCGCCTCCGTGACTTTGGCCAAACGCACGGCGAGACCGACAATCGTCGCAAACTGCTCCGTGCTGCGCTTTTTGGGCGTCTTTGCTGCCATATTTCCTTGGCGAATCTGAATAGGCGCAAAATCAACGATCCATACTGCACGCGGTTGACTATGGCACAATTCCTCGTAACCCGAAGCGTAAGCTAGGAAACAGGTTAGGTCCCTTGCTTACGCTTCGGGTTACTGCCAGAACCGATGGTGGGCCGTACAGTTGCCACCTAACGGCCGGCGAATGACATAAACTTATCGCCTTTTCGCGCCAAGACAACCGCAGCTTTGGGTGAATCACCGAGATGGCGTCCGTCAACGCGATGGGCGCGGAACGAATCCATGGATTCTGCCGCCAGGAACAATTCCAGCGAAGCCCGACGGCCTCGAAACGACGGCTAGGGTTTACTTATTTCTGGAATTGGCGCGCCTACTGGCCATCTGAGATTTGCCACGACGCGTACCTGGCGGAATGTTGAATACACGTTCGTTATAAAGCGAAAGGGCGCGGATGGCGTGGCCGATCGGTCCCTTTGGCCAATCATAATATCGATTGGACATCATCAGGTTGGTCAATTGATCAACCGCTCGCGTGATCCGGCGATCCTGGAGCCGCTCGTGCGGGACGGAATAGACGATCCACTCCAAGAGGTGGCCGGTCGTCTTCAACTTGCGATCCATGTCGTTCCGATTTTCCTTGCCGCGAAAGAAGTTCGTGCTAAACGTGCCATCGCTGTTTTGCAGGCGAAAGGCCAGATTGACGTGGTCTGATGTGTATTTTTCGGCCCTTGCCCATTGGCCACTGACTGGCAGACCATACTTCCGACGCATGCGAACCGCATAACTAAGTCCCATCAATCGATGGGTCCCACCACAGGTCACGCCGTTGATCGGAGCGGCAATCTCCGACTTGATCAGTTTCGAGATGTCCCAAGTTGCACCGCCTTGTGCCTGCCAGGAATCGTCCGGATGCAAGTAATGCGCCAGGCCGATGAGCTTGAAGGTCAGCTCCATTCGACCGCGGCACGTCTCTTTCTCCATGGCGATCAGGTCTCGTACTTCAAAGTCACGGTTGTCGACGCGGATCGGGTAATCGGCACGAATTCGCGTCTGTGCGAGCATCGCCAAGAGCTGACCGTCATGCCCCTGAAGGCCCGGTCCGGTTTTAGCCTTTAGCTCACCGTTCTTGACATACAGCAGTCGAACACCGTCACTCAAACCGTTTTGGCCCAACCATTGGGCCGTGCCGACCGACCTCCCACGGGCACCACCAGCGCGAATATAGGAGTCACTACCCCAGGCAATCATCGTGTGCATCAGCGACCACGGACTATGCTCTTGGGAATTCAACGGTCGGCGATAATAGTGATCTAGGCACTTGCGAATACGATCCCGCCGCGCCATCGAGTTCTTGTTCAACTTGGTGATTCTGTACCAATCCGCGTCATAGTATCCATTGGCCTCGGGTTGCGCAGTCGTGTTGGCTGATGGCAATTCCGTCCCCGCTGATTGTTTTGGCAGCGTCTTCGCGGGGGAGGATTTGGCCGATTGGGATTTAGTCGGCGTCGGACGATGAGTCGCCGCTTGGCGTCGCGGTTCGGCCGGATCAATTAAGTCCGACTCGCCACTTCCCTTCGGAACCTCACGGGAGTCCTTTAGGATTTCGAGACGATTCCGGTCTGGTAGGATGTGGGGTGGCGAGGCAATCGGCTTGTCCGTGTCGCCCTGCGAATTTTCCAGAGTCCTCGAAGCGGACCGCCGGTTACTCGAATTCGTGCGATTACGCAGCCGCTGCAGCGGACGACCGCCCCAGCGTTGTGCCAAGGCGTTCACGCTGGGTTGGTTGCCAGTGGCTACGTCGAGATCTTCAATGTTTGTTACCAATGCGATCTTACCGCTGGCCAGCGAAGATGTATCGCCCGTTGCATCGTTAATGATGCGGATGTCATCGACACGCAACTCGAGCAACTGCGGTACGACGACTCCATTTTCAGCGTCGTTCCGCAGCAGGTTGTAGCTTAAAAAAAACAGACTGGCCAAAAGAATGCTGACGGCCAAAGAAGCGCGTAACATTGTTGATCACCCCATCAAAGTGTGTACTTCGAGCGCGTGGCGCGCGACATCGCAACTTTGATATCGGCCTTTGCCGTGGTCCAATTGACGTGCGTTTGCATGGATCGTGGCGATTCGCGCAGCGGAAGAAGCAAACTTTAGC
Organism: uncultured Planctomycetales bacterium; assembly: GCA_965365045.1. Classification (GTDB taxonomy): domain Bacteria; phylum Planctomycetota; class Planctomycetia; order Pirellulales; family Pirellulaceae; genus CBDUAB01. The sequence goes on along the minus strand of CBDUAB010000497.1, from coordinate 343 downwards.
GATTGGTGCGGAGGGGGGGCGCCTGTGCATCCACTACGCCAGCAGCGCTGCTAGCGAGTCGTTCAGCATTTGGCCGTGTTGAACTAGCGCCAAGAATCGGTTGATGGCGTCTCGGCGACCATCGAACCACTTCGATCGACCTGGCCCGGTTCCGGCGCTGATGAGGGGGACGTGTCGCCGTAATTGCTAGCAATGTACGCATTCCATTTGCGCACATCGTCGCCCAAATCCTGGCCAGTTGCACCTTTTAGGGACTGGATCGTGAGATATTGCAGGGCCGGATCGCGGTCGTTAAGGAGCGTTCCCAACACACGAATGGCCGCGGGTGATTGAAACCGTCGCA
>CBDUAB010000496.1:0-4282 GCA_965365045.1 uncultured Planctomycetales bacterium | reverse complement strand
TGAAGCAATACGACACTGACGGTGACGGTGTCGTCGGTGGCGATGAGCTCGACCACGCTCCTTCGCTCAACTTCGCGCTAGATCGGCTGGATCAGGATCAAGACAATTGTGTCTCCGCCGCGGAAGTAAGTCAGTTGATCGTCGACAAGTACAAACAGGACGGAGCGGGCGTGATCCGTATCAAGTGTGTTGTCGAGCTGGATAGCAAGCCTGTGGACGGCGCGACGGTCACATTTGATCCCGAGGAGTTTTTGGGCGAGGATATTGTCTATCCGGCGAGTGGCGTGACGCGTGCGGGGCTCGCTCCAATGTCGGTAGCCGCGGAAAATCTTGTCCATCCCAATGCGCGCGGTGTCGCACCCGGATTGTACTTAGTACGCATATCCAAGGTGGTCGACGGTAAGGAAACTATTCCCGCCAGATACAATACGGCGACCGAACTCGGAGTCGAGGTTGCCCGTCGGGCATCTTACATGCCGGGTTCCGTTCATTTCGAATTGCGGTCGCGGTAGGACCGTAGGTTACGACAGTGGCTCACGCGAGCCGAGCGTGACCTGATTTCGGGACGAATTTGGTGACTGGCTCGCTCGCGGCCTTGAGCGAATCCACCTCAAATGTCCGGAAGCGAACTGACAGCTCGTTACGGACTGTAACTTGACAATCTCGCGACGGCATCGCCGTCACTTGGTTCACGGGCGACGGCGTTTCTCTGAAGCATTTCGGCGTTTGGTTTTGTTGGACTTATGATCAGGGAAACGATCAACATCGGTTCGACGACGGACCACGAATCATTTTTCGCCCCAACGATTACGCGTGTCGGCGTCAGAGCGACGAAATCGGGATGGGGAACAGGCAACGAGCGGCCATTGGCCAGACGAATCGCAAAAGGTTCAAAGGGCTGCTTACGTTCGAGTTGACCGCTTCGATAGAGTGATTTGTATTATTCCAAAGCGTTCCACGTCTCACACGCGGTTTTGTTTTGTTAATTCGCTCAATGCGAACGAGCCGCGGCGAACAGCTTTCGAACGCCGATTTGAAATCCATCAAGCACTTTGGAGGACGCTGTTTCGGTTGACTTACTCAGATCTTGGTAATCACCATCACGTAACTCAAGTACTTTAATCGAATCGTCTCGTGGATCGATGATCCAATACTCGCTGATACCCGCGGCCGCATAGTCGAGTCGTTTATCATTCAAATCACGTTCCGGATCGTCCGGGCTGATAATCTCCACGGCGAGGTCAATCGTTTCCCAGAATTGCTCCTGCCTTCGATGGCGGTTGCGTGCCGCGACGAATAGAACGTCCGGCTCACGATAATGTCGATCGTCGATTCGCACCTTAGTCGGGGCCGACATGACGATGCCGAGATTCGCACGGTCAACGAACTCATTCATCTGTAAGAAGACCAAGCGGGCGATGAACTGATGTAGCATTGATGGTACTGGCAACACCTCGACATGACCGCGAACCAATTCGACCAAACGGTTTCCCGGCAGCGCAAAGTAGTCGCCGTCGCGCCAATCACCTTGTAACGGAAAGAGTTCCAGGATCGCAGTGCTGGGCTTCATTTTGGGTAAATCACTCGTCGCCATGAGAACAATTTCCGTAGAAGCGAATCGTTTTGCCCAATTCGCGATTCTGTTGAAGGGGGCTGCGTCCCAACCTCGGCAAACTACATTGTACGACAATCAGGGTCAAGACGCACTGAATATTACAATCCACACCGTCTTGCCGTGTGCGAGGAAAGAGGGCAAAAGGACATATAGCTAAATCACGAACTGCCTTTCGATAATCTGGCGAACCCGAGGCCAGCCTTGTTGGCCATTCTCACCAAGATCGAACGCGCAGGTCACCTTGTTCATTGATGGCGCTGTAGACGTGGTTGGCGAGCGCGCGTAGCAGCGTTTCTAGGAGACCTTCGGTCGGGCGAGTGGCTCGGTCAGGAGACCGGCCACAGCTGTATTGGATAGGCTTTAGGCCGACGTTCCCAACATGCTAGACTCAGACGCTTCAACTTACACGGTTGGGACTTGAATTCAAAAACGGTTTTAAGTGGAGAGAGTGATGCGCTGTATTTTCGTGACGATGATTGTTGGCCTCTTGGCCCTGCCGTCGGATTTGTCGGCACAGGAAGTGGATTTGGAATTAGCGAAGATTGACGGGTCGCAGCCGCTCAATGTGGTTTTCATTCTCTCGGATGATCATAGATACGACGTGATGAGTTTTCTCGGTCATCCGTGGGTTGAAACTCCGGCGATGGATGCGATGGCTCGTGACGGGGTTTACTTCCAAAATGCGATGGTGACCACGTCGCTTTGTTCGCCCAGCCGTGCTTCAATTCTAACTGGCCAATACATGCACAGACACGGTGTGGTTGACAACAACGTGCTGACTAGGCCTGGAACGGTTTTCTTTCCGCATTACTTGCAGGCGGCCGGGTATCAGACTGGCTATTTCGGAAAGTGGCACATGGGAGGGCAATCCGATGCGCCGCGGCCCGGATTTGACAAATGGGTCTCGTTTCGAGGTCAGGGCCATTACTACCCGCCCGAACAGCTGCCAAATTGGTCGCTGAATGTCGATGGAAGGGCGGTTCCACAGAAGGGTTACATCACCGACGAGATCACCGATTACGCCATCGACTGGCTCAACGATAGTGTGAAAGAGAGCGGCAAGCCGTTTTTCATGTATCTCTCGCACAAAGGCGTTCACGGAATGTTCCACCCGGCGAAACGTCATGCCGGTCGGTACAAAGACAAGCCGTTGCCCGTGCCGACGACGATGGCGAACACGCCCGTGAACTACAAAGATAAGCCGCTTTGGCTCAAGAACCAGCGGAACAGTTGGCACGGTGTCGACTTTGCGTATCACCAGGACACGGACATCGCGGAACACTACCGGCTTTATTGCGAAGCCCTCTTAAGCGTCGACGAATCAATCGCCCGAGTTAGGGAATGGCTCGAGGACAACAGTGTCGCCGAGAATACGCTGATCATGTACATGGGCGACAACGGTTTCCAATGGGGCGAGCATGGCCTGATCGACAAACGCACCGCCTACGAAGCTTCGATGCGCGTGCCACTGCTAGGCGTCTGCCCAAAACTATGGAAGCCTGGAACGAAACTCCAGCAAATCGTTGCTAACATCGACATCGGCCCCACGATTCTGGCGGCAGCCGGACTCAAAAGCCCACAGCACATGGACGGACAGAGCTTTTTGCAACTCGCTGCCGGGCGGTTGACGCCGGAAGACTGGCGCGAGAACCTACTGTACGAATATTACTGGGAATACAACTATCCTCACACGCCGACCACGTTCGCGCTGCGGACTCAGCAATACAAATTCATTCAGTACCACGGTGTCTGGGATCTCGATGAGCTATACGACTTGCGGAACGATCCGCACGAACAGCACAACTTGATCTTTAGCCAGCAGCATCAGGAGTTGATTACGAGGATGCGGGCCGATCTGCATCAGATTCTAGTCACTGCCGAGGCCAACCGCGTGCCTTTCAGTCACAAGCGTCGGATGGGCGCCAATCTGCGCCTGCGAAGCGGTGCAAAACCGGCCGTGTTTCCGTCACAATTGTTGCGCGAGCGGAGTGAAGCGGAATAGCGTCGTTCACGGTGTTCACGGCTGACTAACAGTGCATTACTTGTCCGCCGTCCACGTTCAGCGTTTGCCCCGTGATACTCTTAGCGCGATCCGAGGCGAGAAAAATGGCCATCTGGGCCATGTCCTCGGGTGTTTGCCAGCGACCGAGTGGTGCGACACGTTTTATCTTGTCCGCGCCCCACGCTTCGTAAGACATCCGCGCTTCTGCCGGTTGTTGCTCATTCCATGACTGCCAAACCGTTTGATTGATTTCCGTCCGCACCATCCCCGGACAGAGAACGTTGACGCGCACTTCATATTCCGCGAGGTCTCGGGCCGCGCATTGGGCAAAGTTGATCATGGATGCTTTGGCCGCGCTGTATGGCGGGTCGGTTTGCGAACCGATCTGACCCGCAACAGACGAGATAAACAAGATCGTTCCCGATCGGTTGGCGATCATACCCGGAGCGAAGGCGTGCGCTGTGTTCACGGCTCCCATTAGATTGACTTCGATTACACGTGGCCAATCGGCAGGCTCTAGATTCCAAAACGGAAAACCGTGTTTTCCCGATCCGCGGCCGGCGGCATACACCAAATGTTTGCTGCCAGAAAACTGTAAATCAATTTTGCTGGCGATCTGGCGCATCCGGCCGTAGTCTGTCACGTCGCAGACAAAGCCAGCGGCA